>CAXXWL010000003.1:705000-862745 GCA_963662855.2 uncultured Caenibius sp. | reverse complement strand
ACGCAGGGATCGCCCGTTTCGACCACCACGGCGCCGGCATTGTCCAGCGCGGCGAAAATGCCTGCCACGCAATTGGTGGGATCGGCGGCCACGCGCTTGCCGTGCAATTCCTCCAGGGCGGGGACGAAGTCCGCCTTGTCACGCAGGCGCACGGCATTGCCCAGATGGGCGATGAGTTCGGGCGTGACCTTTTCTGGCGCAATGAACAGATCCGCCGTGCCGTCCGCATGAGCGACCACATAAGATAGCGTCACCGGCGTCCGTTCCACATCGGTGCCGCGGATATTGAGCAGCCAGGCAACGGAATCGAGCGCCGCGATCACTGCCGCGTCGAGCCCATGGGTCTTGAGCCATTCGCCCAGCTCGGCGCGCTTTTCGGCGCTGGATTTGCCGGAATGGATATCCTGATGCACCAGCGCGGGGGCGAGCGAAGGCTCGGGCCGGTCCTGCCACACGGCGTCCACCGGATTGCTCTCCACCGCTACCAGCCTGCCGCCCTTCGCCGCCAGCGCGCGGGCCACTGCCTCGGCCCAGCCCTTGGAATGGAGCCATGCATCATAGCCGATGGTCGCGCCATCGGGCGCATGTTCGCCCAGCCATTTGGCGGGGCTGGTTTCGGGCACGCTTTGATAATCCCAATGCGCCCCGTCCACCTGATCGCGCACCTGCAAGGTGTAGCGCCCATCGACGAAGATCGCCGCCTTGTCATTGAGGACCACCGCCGTGCCTGCCGAGCCGCCAAAGCCGGTCAGCCATTCCAGCCTTTGGGCATAGGCGCCGACATATTCGCTCATATGCTCGTCGGAAATCGGCACCACGAAGCCATCGAGGCCGCGAGAGGCGAGTTCCTTCCTCAGGGCGGTAAGACGGGCTTCGTGTGTTTGCATCAGCATTGCTTGCGGTCCTTTCCGCACCAACATAGGGCGGGATTATGCCTGATACCACACCCGCAAAGCCCCTCACCGCCCCTCTCGCGGCAAAGAAGCCCCACTCCGTCACGCATCACGGCATCACCGTGGCCGACGATTACGCATGGCTGCGCGATCCCGGTTATCCGGACGTGACCGACAAGGAGGTGCTCTCCCATCTGGAGGCGGAGAATGCGTGGTTCGAAGCGCGGATGAAGCCGCATCAGCCACTGATCGACGATCTGTTCACCGAGATGCGCGCCCGGATCAAGGAAGCGGACAAGTCCGTGCCGCAGAAGGACGGCAACTGGCTCTACTGGATCGAATATGAGGAAGGCGCCGAGTACAAGAAATGGTGGCGCAGGCCGGTGGCTGGTGGACCCGACGAGCTGATCCTCGACGAGGTCGCGCTGGCCGAAGGTCATGAATATTTCCGCCTCGGCGCATTGTCGGTCAGCCAGAACGGGATGCTGCTGGCCTATGCGGTGGACGATAATGGTTCCGAACGCTTCACCGTGCGGATCAAGGATCTCGCCACGGGCGAATTGCTGGCCGACACGATCCCCGGCACGCTCTCCTCGCTGGTGTGGGTCGCAGGCGATACAGGCCTAATCTACTCGCTGGCGAATGAGCAGTGGCGCACGGACAATGTCCGCCTGCACTGGCTGGGCAAGGCGCTGGAAGAAGACGTGGAGCTGTATCACGAGGATGATGAAGGCTTCCGCGTCGGCTCCGGCCTGTCGGCGAACGAGAAATGGGTGATCGTCTCCACCGGCGATCACGAGACGAGTGAGGCCCGGCTGATCCCGGCGGACGATCCGCTGGCCGAGCCGATCCTGATCAAAGCCCGCCAGCCGGGCGTGGAATATGACGTGGAGGAGCGGGACGGCACCCTGTTCATCCACACCAACGACACGCATGAGAATTTCCGCCTCGCCACTGCGCCGCTGGCCGATCCGGGCAATTGGACCGCGCTGATCGAAGGCTCGGACGAGTTCTATCTCACCGGCGTGGACATATTCCGCGATTTCTATGTCATCGAAGGCCGCCGCGCCGGGCTCGATCAGGTGGAAGTGCGCTATTACGACGATCCCGCCCGAGTGGAGCCGATCACCTTCCCCGAGGCGAGCTATGTCGCCGGGCTGGCGGACAATCCCGAATGGGCGATGGAAAAGCTGCGGCTATCTTATGAAAGCATGGTCAGCCCGCGCTCGGTCTATGATTATTCCGTGGCGGATCGCAGCCTCGAACTGCTCAAGGTGCAGGAAATCCCCTCGGGCTACGATGCCTCGCTTTATGTGACCGAGCGGCTGGATATCCCGGCGCGCGACGGCACGAAGATTCCGGTCAGCGTGGTCTATCGCAAGGATCGCAAGAATCCCGGTCCGCTGCATCTCTATGGCTATGGCGCCTATGGCATTGCGATCGAGCCGGGCTTCTCCACCGCGCGGCTCAGCCTGGTGGATCGCGGCTTTGCCTATGCCATCGCGCATATTCGCGGCGGGGACGATCTGGGCCGGGCCTGGTACAAGGCGGGCAAGCTGGAGCGGCGGACCAACAGCTTCACCGATTTCGTTGATGTGGCGAAGGGCCTGGTGGAGCGCGGCTATACCGAGGCGGGCCGGATCAGCATTTCGGGCGGTTCCGCTGGCGGCGAGCTGATGGGCGCGGTGGTCAATTCTGACCCCGGCCTGTGGGGCGCGGTGGTGGCGCATGTGCCCTTTGTGGACGTGCTGGCGACCATGCTGGACGCCTCCCTGCCGCTGACGCCCGGCGAATGGCCCGAATGGGGCAATCCGATTGAGGACAGGGAAGCCTTCGAACTGATCCGCTCCTACTCGCCCTATGATCAGGTGAAGGCCCAGCCCTATCCGCCGATCATGGTGACGGCGGGGCTGAACGATCCGCGCGTGACCTATTGGGAACCGGCCAAATGGGTGGCGAAATTGCGCGAGCTGAAGACCGACAGCAACGAACTCATCCTCAAGACCAATATGGGCGCGGGCCATGGCGGCAAGTCCGGCCGGTTCGAAAGCCTGAAGGAAACGGCGGAGGAATTCGCCTTCATCCTGTGGCAATTGGGGGTGACGGAATAACCGGCCCCCATCCGGGGCGATTCTGCGGGAAACCGGCCATGAACAACAGTTTCACTCTCACCTTCACTGCCGGGCCGGAGCATATCGACTTCAATGGCCATGTGAACAACATGGTCTGGCTGCAATGGGTGCAGGATATCGCCGGGGCCCATTGGGAAGCGGTTGCCCCTGCCGAGCATCAGGCGAAATATGTCTGGTTCGTAACCCGCCACGAGATCGATTATCGCGGCAATATCGTGGAGGGAGAGGAAGTGACTGCGCGCACTTTCATTCCCGATCCGCCGCAGGGCGCGCGCTTCCTGCGCTGCGTGGATTTCAACAATGCGGCGGGCAAGACGATCGTTCAGGTGCGTTCGACCTGGGCGATGATCGACAAGGCCACGGGCCGCCCGCAGCGTATCACGCCGGAGATTTCGGGGCCGTTCCTGGGCGATTGAACGGGCCCCGCATCCCCGCGGGTCAGCGCGCCTTGAACAGCTTGAGGTCGATGGATTCGCCCACGGCCTTCAGCCCGGCATCGCTGCCATGCAGATGGTCGCCCATGTGATAGCCCTCGCGCATGGCGCGCGGGTCGGCCGGATCGGCAAAGGCGGTATCCAGCCGCACCGTCGCGTCGAAGGCGCCACCGGTGAGAATCCAGTCATTGATCTTCTGGCGCGCGGCCTCGCCCTCCTCGGTCCAGTAGCTGGCGCCCTTATAGGGCCCGATGGGCGAACCGATCACCTTGATGCCCTTCTGATGGGCGCGCTCGATGATCTGCTTATAGCCGGCGATCATCTGTTCCACGGTGATCTGCGGCTGGTCCAGCCCCGGAAGCTGCGGCCCGCCGCGATTGCCGAAGCGGTTGCCGATATCGTTCACCCCTTCGAACAGGATCAGATATTTCACATTGGGCAGGCTCAGCACATCCTCGTCGAAACGGGCGAGTGCCGCCTCGCCCATGCCGGGGCTCAGGATACGGTTGCCGCTGATCGCCGCATTGGCGACGGCCCATTCCTTGCCCGCCGCCTGCAGCCGGTTGGCGAGGATATCGGGCCAGCGGCGATTGGCGCCGGGGGTGGAGCCCACGCCGTCGGTGATCGAATCGCCGAAGGCCACGATAGTGCCCTGCGCATCGGGCGAATCCACTTCCACCACGCTCAGGAAGGCGCGGTACTGGGCCTTGGATACAGGTTCGAACGGCGTGCCGACATGATTGCCCGGGGGGGAGACGGCCAGTTCGTCCATGCCGGTCAGGTGGCAGGTGCAGGGGCCGGTCGGCTTGGGCAGGTAGAATTCCACTTTCACCCGCGCCAGATCGGGCAGGTCCAGCTTCACCGCATCGCTGGCGAAAGGCGCGCCGCGCGGGATCACCGCGCCGGCCACGCCGCTGAAAGTCAGCGCGCGCGCGGTGCCGGGCACTTCCTTGCCCGCATCGTCGATCTGCACGATCCGCGCCGCGCCGATTTCCAGCGGGCCGGTGCCGTAACGGTTGGAAAAGCGCAGCCGCACGCTGGTGCCGCCCTCGCTCAGCCGCAGGATCTGGCTGAGAGTGACATTGTCATAGGATGCGGCGGCAAAGGGCCCTTCGGCGCCCAGCGGCGCATGGGGGGCGGCGGTCCAGCTTGCCACCCATTCGGCCTGCGCCGGCGCGGCGGCGGCAAGGCACAGGGCGGCGGCGGCAAGGCCCGGCCCCTTCAATCCAGTAAAACGCATCCCCCAATTCCTTCCTCTTAACGGGTCAGGCGGCCATCATGGTCCGATCGGAAAGGAATGCGCAAGGCCTGCTTTGGTGCGTGGGGTCAGTCGGTCTCGCGGCGATCGATCCGGGCAATGGCGGCGCCCAGCGATTTCACCCGTTCCGCCCCGGCAAAGCGGGGCTGTGCCTTGGCGAGCGTTTCCCAGACCTGCGGGCGCATGTCGCACAGGATCACCCGCATCTCGCGCGCCTGGGCCTGGCGGACGAAGGTTTCCAGCACGCCGAGACCGGAGGAATCCATATAGGGCACCCGGTCCAGCCGCAGGATCACCGCGCGCGGCACCTGGCCGATGCGGGTCAGCGTATCGAGCATGTCGCCCGCCACGCCGAAGAACATCGGCCCGGCAATGCGGAACACTTCCACCCCCTGCGGCAAAGCGGCGCGCTGGCCCGGGTCTTCCACGCTCTGATCGTCGGCCAGAACCCCGGTGGCACTGGCCATGCGCGCCATGAACAGCAGCGAGGCGAGCGTTACGCCCACGCCGATCGCCACGGTAAGATCCACCAGCACGGTGAGGCCGAAGGTCAGCAGCAGCAGCGTCCGCTCGCCCGCATCCATGCGCAGCAGCATGCGGAAGCGTTCGGCCTCGCTCATGCCCCAGGCCACGATCAGCAGGATCGCGGCCAGCGCGGGCATGGGCACATAGGCTACCAGCCCGCCCGCCACCAGCAGCACCACCAGCAGGGCCAGCGCGTGGATCATCCCGGCCACCGGAGTCTGCGCGCCGGCGCGGATATTGGTGGCGGTGCGGGCGATCGCGCCGGTGGCAGGCAACCCGCCGAACAGGGCGGAGGCGAGATTGGCCACGCCTTCGCCCACCAGTTCCTGATTGGGGCGATGCCTGTATCCGGTCATCCCGTCGGCCACCACGGCGGAAAGCAGCGCCTCGATCCCGGCCAGGAAGGCGATGGTGAAGGCGGAAGGCAGCACGTCGCGCAGCATCTGCAGGGTGAAATGCGGCATTTCCGGCAGGGGCAGGCTGGTGGGCATATCGGGGAAGCGCGCGCCCACCGTCTCCACCGGCAGGCCCAGCAGCAGCACGGCCATTGATGCAAGGGCAATGGCGATGAGATAGCCCGGCAGCCTGGGATTGATCCGCTTGAGCAGCAGGATCACCCCCAGCGATCCCGCGCCCACGCCCAGCGCAGACCACGAGATCGTGCCCATGGCCCCCAGATAGGCCTCCCATTTGCCGAGGAATTCGGCCGGCACCTTGCCCGCGTGGAGGCCCAGGAAATCGCCCACCTGGCTGGTGGCGATGATCACCGCGATCCCGGCGGTAAAGCCCGTCACCACCGGCATGGGCACGAAGCGCATCAATTGCCCCAGCCGTGCATAGCCCGCCACGATCAGGATGATCCCCGCCAGGATGGTGGCCAGCACCAGCCCGGAATAGCCATGCTGTGCGATCACGCCTGCGATCACCACCACGAAGGCGCCGGTCGGCCCGCCCACCTGCACCCGCGATCCGCCCAGCGCCGAAATCAGGAAGCCCGCGACAATGGCCGTGATCAGCCCCTTGTCGGGCGAAGCGCCGCTGGCGATGGCCAGCGCCATGGAGAGCGGCAGGGCCACGATGGCCACGGTCAGCCCTGCCAGCGCATCGGCGCGCAGGCGCGCGGCGGTGTAGCCTTCTTTCAGGGCGCTGATCAGCTTGGGCGTGAAGGCGGGGGGGATGTGCATCATTCGTGCCTGGGTTTGCCGGAGGGTGCGGCAGGGGATTGCGGTGCCTGCTTGTCATACAGCAGCGAGGCATCCGCGCCGCTGGAAGCGCCCGCCATGGTCTCGCGCAGGCGCACGCCCCGGCCGATCCCCGCGCTGGGCGAATGTTCGCCGATGATCTCGATCCCGGCCTTTTCCAGCCCGCCGATCACTTTCACCAGCGTATCCACTGTGCCGCGCACCTGCCCGTCGGATGCTTCCATCCGCTGGATGGTGGGCAGGGATACGCCCGCCAGTTCGGCCAGCTGCTTCTGGTCGATCCCGAGGAGCGCACGGGCGGCGCGGATTTGCTGGGCGGTTATCATGCGTGAACCTTGATGTATGAGGCATCAATATAGGGGTTCAGGAGGGGATTGTGCAAGGAATGAATGTCATTCCGTCCCACTCGTCATCCCGGCGAACGCCGGGATCGCTGGCGGCTTGGCGCCAAGCTCACAGCGGTCCCGGATCAAGTCCGGGACGACGCGAAGACTCGTCATCCCGGCGCATGCCGGGATCGCTGCGAGCCAGGTGCCAAGGAGGCCAGCGATCCCGGGTCAAGCCCGGGATGACGAGTGGGGCCAGCGATCCCGGATCAAGTCCGGGACGAGGGGTAATCAAGGCAACTCTCAGGTGAAATTCGCTCCGAGGTCCAGCCACTCGGGATTGGCGGCTTCGATAAGCTCAATCTTCCACTCCCGCGTCCAGTTCTTGAACGGTTTCTCGCGGGCGATGGCTTCTTCGATAGTGGGATAGTGTTCGGCCAGGACCAGCAGGTCGATGCCATATTTCCGGCAAAAGGCAGAGCCCTGCCCATTGCGATGCTGCCACATGCGCCGATCGATGTCCGATGTGACGCCGATATACAGGACGCCATGCGCGCGGTTGGCCATGATATAGGTCCAGCCGCCTTGCATCTGACGTGTTCCCCCTGGAGGCCAGCGGTCCCGGATCAAGTCCGGGACGACGGGTAGATCAAAGCGGGTTCCCGTCCCGGTCGCGGAAGATCTCGCGCCGGCCCACATGGTTCGCCGGGCCCACCAGCCCGTCTTCCTCCATGCGTTCGATCCATTTGGCGGCGGTGTTGTAGCCCACGCCCATCTGGCGCTGGAGCCAGCTGCCGGAGGCCTTCTGGTTTTCGATCACGATCTGGCAGGCCTGCCGGTATTTGCGCTCTTCCGGATTGTCGGAGGCAGTGAATTCGTCCTCGAAGCCGAAGCCGCTGTCTTCGGTTTCCTCGGTTACGGCGTCGATATAGTCGGGCTTGCCCTGCTTGCGCCAGTGATCGGCAATCGCCTCCACTTCCTCGTCGCTCACGAAGGGGCCGTGCACGCGGGTCAGCGCGCCAGTGGAGGGCTTGTAGAGCATGTCGCCCTTGCCCAGCAGCTGCTCGGCGCCCTGCTCGCCCAGGATGGTGCGGCTGTCGATCCGGCTGGTGACGTGGAAGCTGACGCGGGTGGGCAGGTTTGCCTTGATGACGCCGGTGATGACATCCACCGAGGGGCGCTGCGTGGCCATGATCAGGTGGATGCCCGCCGCGCGGCTCTTTTGCGAAAGCCGCTGAATCAGCACTTCGATTTCCTTGCCGACAGTGACCATGAGGTCCGCCAGCTCGTCCACGATCAGCACGATCTGGGGCAGGGTCTCGTAATCGAGCTGTTCTTCCTCGAACAATTCCTCGCCCGTATCGGGATCGAAGCCGATCTGCACCCGGCGGCCCAGCGGCTTGCCCTTGGCGGCGGCGGTGGTGACGCGTTCGTTGAAGCCGTTCAGATTGCGCGCGCCGATGGAGGACATCATGCGATAGCGCCGCTCCATCTCCTCCACGGCCCATTTGAGCGCGCGGATCGACTTGTGCGGCTCGGTCACCACCGGGGCCAGCAGATGCGGGATATCGTCGTAGCTTTTCAGCTCCAGCACCTTGGGATCGATCAGGATCATGCGCAATTCGCGCGGGGTGAAGCGATAGAGCAGGGACAGCAGGATGCAGTTGAGGCCCACCGATTTGCCCGAGCCGGTGGTGCCCGCCACCAGCAGGTGAGGCATGGCGGCAAGATCGGCCACGATGGGTTCGCCCGCGATATCCTTGCCCAGGATGATCGGCAGCATGCCCTTGTGCCCGGCAAAGGCTTCGGATGCGGCGAGTTCCTTCAGCGCCACGGTCTGCCGGTCGGCATTGGGCAGTTCGATGCCCATCACCGTCTTGCCCGGAATGGAGGAAACGCGGGCGCTGATCGCGCTCATATTGCGGGCGATATCCTCGGCCAGGCCGATCACCCGGCTGGCCTTGACGCCGGCGGCCGGTTCCAGCTCGTACATGGTCACTACCGGGCCGGTGCGCACGGCAGTGATTTCGCCCTTCACGTTGAAATCGTCGAGCACGTTTTCGAGCAGGCGGGCATTGCGCTCCAGCGCCAGCTTGTCGACCTTGGGCGCGCTGTTGGGCGGCGCATCTTCCAGCAGGTCGAGGCTGGGCAGTTCGTATTCGTCGAACAGGTCCTTCTGCCGCTTGCCCGCGCCGCTGATTTTCGCGGGCTTGGGCGGGGCGGAAGGGTCCGCGATCTCGGGCGGCTTGCGCTCGGGATTGTCGGCCTGCGGAACCGGGCGCGGTTCGGACCGGGGCGATTTCTCGGACTTTTCCCGCTTGGGCACAAAGGGCAGCGAATCCGCGCTGGGGAGCGAGGGCGCGCGCTTCAATGCGGCGGGAATGGTGAGCAATTGCACCCAGTCGATCGCAAACACCCGGCCCACCAGTGCCGCGCCGCCCGCAAGGCAGGCAAGGCCCATGCCCAGGATCGCCCAGCCCTGCCCCGCTTCGGGCAGGCGCGCGGCCAGCGCCTCGATCG
Organism: uncultured Caenibius sp.; assembly: GCA_963662855.2. GTDB lineage: Bacteria > Pseudomonadota > Alphaproteobacteria > Sphingomonadales > Sphingomonadaceae > Andeanibacterium. The sequence goes on along the minus strand of CAXXWL010000003.1, from coordinate 853,455 downwards.
CGCCCTTGCCGAGCAGGCCGGTAATCCCGCCAAGAGATGCCGGAAGGCTGGCCCCGACCGATGTGAAGGTGAGCGACAGCACCGTGGAAAGCAGCGCCATGGCCAAGATCAGCATCCCCACCGCGCGCCACCAGCGCAGGCCATGGGGGGTATCCGCCTCCTCATCCGCATCGCGCCACATCTTGCGCGCGAAGGCATAGAGCAGGGGAATCAGCAATACCGAGACGAGGCCGAACAGGAACAGGCCCCGCTCTGCCGCCCAGGCGCCTGCGCTGCCCATCCAGTTGAGCGGCGGCCCGCCCGCGGCAGTGGAGGGCGAAGGATCGGTCTGGTGATAGGATGCCAGCGCCAGGGTGAAGAACAGCATCGCCCCCAGCAGCGCCACCGCGCCCGAAAGCTGCAGCGCACGGCGCAGCGACCGCCTGAAGGCGGCGCGCCAGTCTGCCGGCGGGGCTTTCCCGATTGGGCGGCTAGCCATGATTGGTTCCCTCTGGTCTGGAAGGGGAGAATCGCAGAGTCGGGACTCGCGGTCAAGAATTGGCGGGGATTCGAAAAACTCGGGACAATCCGTCTATCGCCGCCCAGCACTCCCATTGCAGGCGCTTCGCCTTGCGCGGGTCCATCCCGCCCAGCGCGATCACCGGCACTTTCGCGCGCTGGGCCAGCAGGCGGAAGCGCAGCGGGCCGAGCGTCGCGCCGCCGGGGTGGGAGCGGGTGGGGAACACCGGCGAGAGCAGAACCGCATCCGCGCCCAGCCGGTTCGCCTCGCCGATCTCGCGCAGATTATGCACGGTGGCGAGGCGCAGCTGGCCGCGGCGGGGCTGGAGCGACCTGACCGCGCCATAGGCTCCGTTGGCGCCCCACTCGGCCCCTTTGAGCACACGGCCAGCAAGGATAATCACGCCCCCCCTGGCCCGCGCGATCCGCGCCAAACGGCGGAAACGCGCCATTCGTTCGGCAGGCGGCAAATGGTAATGGCGGAAGATAAAACCCGATCCGGGCGGCAGATTCCGCAAGGAATCCTCCAGCCCGGCATCGTTGCGAACGTCGGAAATCAGCCACAAATGAGGGAGAGTCTGGCGCGCAGGCATGAGGGCGCTATAGGCGCGCCATGGACCATGCTTCAACTCCGCTGGAAACCGTCCGTGCCGGTATCGCCAAAGCCGCGACAATCGCCGGGCGCAAAGCCGAAGACGTCACCCTGATAGCCATCAGCAAGACCCACGATGCCGACGCCATCCTGCCGCTGATCGCGCAGAACCAACGCGTTTTCGGGGAAAACCGGGTGCAGGAAGCGCAGGGCAAATGGCCCGCGCTGAAGGAACGCTTCCCCGATGTGGAACTGCATCTGGTGGGTCAGCTCCAGTCCAACAAGGCGGATGACGCCGTGGAATTGTTCGACTGCATCCACTCGGTCGACCGGCCCAGCCTCGTCGCCGCGCTCGGCAAGGCGATGGAGAAGGCGGGGCGCAAGCTACCCTGCTTCATCCAGGTGAATATCGGCGAGGAAGAGCAGAAAGGCGGCTGCGCGATTGCTGATCTGCCCGCCCTGCTGGCGCAGGCGCGCGAGGCAGGCCTGCCGGTGATGGGCCTGATGTGCGTGCCCCCTGCCGATACCGAAGCGGCGCCCTTCTTCGCCTTCCTCGCCAAGCTGGCGGCGGACAACGGGCTCGATCAGCTGAGCATGGGCATGAGCGGGGATTACGAGACTGCGATCATGCTGGGCGCCACCCAAGTGCGGGTAGGCAGTGCTTTGTTCGGGGAGCGTGGGTAGGGTAGCCCACCCGCTGCGAAACTAAGCCTCCACCTTTTCCGCCAGCGCCTGCGCCTCGTCGCTCGCGGCCGTTACCAGCGCGTCCTCTATGGCGGTCAGGCGGTCGGTAGAGGTGATCTTTCCGCCCAGCAGGTCGGTGACGTAGAACGTATCGGCCGCGCGCTCGCCATAATTGGTGATGTGGGCGGAATTCACCATCAGCCGGTTTTCGAACAGGGTCCGGGCGAGGCGGTTGAGCAGGGCCGGCCGGTCGCGCGCATTCACTTCGATCACGGTGAAGCGGTTGGATGCCTTGTTGTCGATGAACACGCGCGGGCGCACTTCGAAGCTGGCGGCGCGGGCGTGGGTCAGTGGCCGCTTGGCCAACTGCGGCACCAGCTCGATCCGGTTGGCGAGCGAATCCTCGATCGCGGTCGAAAGCCGGGCGAGTTGCGAATCCTCGCTGAAGGGGCGGCCCAGCGGGTCCTGCACCAGGAAATTGTCGACGGCCTTGCCCACGCGGGTGGTGTGAATGCGCGCGTCGATGATGTTGCCGCCAGCCAGGCTGATTGCGCCCGCGATGCGGTAGAACAGGCCCGGATGATCGTCCGCGATCACGGTGACCAGCGTGGCCCCGCGCGCGGCGTAATATTCGCAATGGATCGAAAGCCGCTGCTGCAGGCTCTTGGCCTCGCCATATTGGCGCAGGTTCATCGCGATGATGTCGGCCGGTTCCGCGATCCAGTAGGAATCGTCGAAACGGTCGTCCAGCTCCTCCATCACGGCGGCACCCGTGTCGAGCAGCGCGGCGACCTCGTCGCGCTTCTGGGCCACGCGCTCGGTCCGGCCGCTGCTGACATGGCCCAGCCGCAGGCCTTCTTCCGCCAGCGCATAGAGCTGGGTGAGGAGCTGGCGCTTCCAGCTGTTCCAGATGCCCGGCCCCACCGCGCGGATATCGACGATGGTGAGCAGGGTGAGCAGGCGCAGCCGCTCCACGCTCTGCACTTCGGCCACGAAATCGGCGATTGCCTTGGGGTCCGAAAGGTCGCGCTTGAAGGCGGTGGCGCTCATCAGCAGATGCCAGCGCACCAGCCAGGCGACCAGATCTGTCTCGTCCTCGTCCATGCCGAGGCGCGGGCAGAGCTTTTCCGCCACTTCCGCGCCAAGGATCGAATGATCGCCCCCGCGGCCCTTGGCGATATCGTGCAGCAGCACCGAGACATAAAGCGCGTTGCGCGACTGGAGCTGGGGGAACAGCTCGGTGGCCAGCGGATGATCGGTGCGCAATTCGCCATGTTCGATCTTCGCCAGCAGACCGATGGCGCGGATCGTATGCTCGTCCACCGTGTAATGGTGGTACATGTCGAATTGCATCTGCGCGTTGACGCGGGCGAAATCGGGCACGAAGCGACCGAATACGCCCGCCTCGTTCATCCAGCGCAGCACCGTTTCCGGATCGCGCCGCCCGGCCAGAATTTTCAGGAACAGGGCATTGGCGCGCGGATCGTTGCGCTCCTCTTCCTTGATCAGCGTACAGTCGCGCGCGGCCATGCGCATGGTGGCGGGGTGGATTTCCAGCCCTTCCTCCTCGGCGATCTGGAAGATCTCGATCAGGCGCACCGGGTCTTCGCGGAACCACTCGTCCCCCTGCGCGGCGATCCGCCCGCCGAATACCTTGTAGCCGCGCACGGAGCGGGCACGGGCGCGGAAGCCGGCCAGCAGCCCGCGCGGGGTCTTGCGGGCAAACTGCTCGTCCAGCTGGGCCAGGAAGATGCCGGAAAGGCTGCCGACCCGTTTTGCCTGCAGGAAGTAATATTGCATGAAGCGCTCGACCGCGCTCTTGCCCGGACGGTCGGCAAATTGCATCCGGCGGGCGACTTCGCGCTGGAGATCGAAAGTCAGCCGGTCTTCCGCGCGATTGGTGATGGTGTGCAGATGGGACCTGACCGCCAGGAAGAAGCCTTCGGCGCGGCGGAAGGCGCGATATTCGGCGCGGGTGAACAGGCCCACTTCCACCAGTTCGGCCGCGCTCTTCACCTTGTGGATATATTTGCCGATCCAGTAGAGCGTCTGGAGATCCCGGAGGCCGCCCTTGCCCTCTTTCACATTGGGTTCGACGACATAGCGGCTATCGCCCAGCCGCTTGTGCCGCTCATTGCGTTCGGCCAGCTTCTCGGTGACGAATTGCCGCTCGGTCCCGGCCACGACATCGGCGAAAAAGCGTGCGCTGGCTTCCTCGTAAAGCGCCTGATCGCCCCACAGGTAACGGCCCTCCAGCATGGCGGTGCGAATGGTGAGATCGCCCCGCGCCATGCGCACCATATCGTCCACCGAACGGCTCGAATGGCCCACTTTCAGGCCCAGGTCCCACAGCAGGTAGAGCATCGCCTCGATCACCTGCTCGCACCAGGCGGTCTGCTTGCCGGGCGTAAGGAAGGCGATGTCGATATCCGAATGCGGCGCCATCTCGGCCCGGCCATAGCCGCCCACCGCCATGATCGTCAGCCGCTCGCCCGAACTGCGATTGTTCACTGGATAAAGATCGGCAATCACATGATCGTGCATCACGCGGATGATCTGATCCATCAGGAAGGCGAAGCCGGCGGTGATCTCGTGCCCGGCGGAAGGTTTTTCCGCCAGCCGCCGGGTGAGTTCCTCCCGCCCGTCGGCCATAGCGCCGCGCAGCAGCTCCACCACGCGCTTGCGCGATCTGGTTCCGCCGTCCTGCGCCACCGCTTCCGCGATGTCGCCTGCCAGCTTGCGGCGGTCGATAACCGCGCGTTGGTTGGGGATCCTGATTGCGCTCACTGACCCTCAGATAGAGCCAGATATTTTTCGCGCAACGCACGCTTGTCCACTTTTGCCGTACCAAGGCGCGGAAGCGACCCTTCCGCGCGCCACATCCGGGCCGGAATCTTGAACGGGGCAAGGTGTTCCGCCAGGAATTCGCGCAGATCGTCCGTGGTCAGCTGGTGGCCCGGCTTGGGCAGCCAGACCGCGGCGGGAATCTCGCCAAAGCGCGCGTCCGGCAGGCCGAAGACGGAGCATTCCGCGATTTCGGGGTGGGAATAGATCGCCTGTTCCACCTCGATGCAGGAGATATTCTCGCCCCCGCGGATGATGATGTCCTTCTTGCGGTCGACGATGAACAGATAGAAATCCTCGTCCAGAAAACCGAGATCGCCGGTGAGGAAATAGCCATCCTCGCGCAGAGATGCCCGCGTCGCCTCGGGATCGTTCCAGTAGCCCAGGAAATTGCAGATCGACCGGATTGCCACTTCGCCCGTCTCGCCCTGCGGCAGTTTCCCGCCATCGGGGCCAAGGATCGCCAGATCCACCAGCGGCAGGCTGGCCGGGCCGGTGCTGCCGGGCTTGGCGAGGTAATTCTCGTTGAAATTGCCGCAGCCCACGGCGTTGGTCTCGGTCAGGCCATAGCCGATGATCGGAAAGCCCGAAGGGATATTGGCGCGGATGCGCTGCACATGGTCGGCCGGGCGCGGCGCGCCGCCAGCGGCGAAATTGGTGCAGCTCGAAAGGTCGAACCGGCCGCGTTCGGGATGGGTTGCCAGCTCGATGCTCATCAGCGGCACGCCCACGAAATAGGTGATCTTCTCCGCCTCGATCAGCCGCATCGCCTCCAGCGCATCCCATTTGGAGAGCATCACCAGCTTGCGCCCCAGCGCGAAGCTCTGGAGGAATACTGGCACTTCGCCGGTCACATGGAACAGGGGCACCGCCACCAGCGAGGCGGCGGGATGGGCAGGCGCTTCGCCCCGGCCCGCCATATGGCCGTAGACGATGATCGACTGGGCCGCGAAATTCAGCGTCGCCTGCACCACGGAGCGATGATCGGACAGCGCGCCCTTCGATTTGCCGGTGGAGCCGGAGGTGAACAGGATGGTCGCGTGATCGTCCGGGCCGATCTCGGGCAGGGGAGTTTCCGCGCCGCCGCCTTGTGCGGTGAGCGCGGCGAGCCCTTCGGCGGGCAGCGCGCCATGGGTGAAGGTCAGCACCTGCGTGTCGTGCTGCCGGTCGTCCAGCCGGGCGGCGCGCTGGGGATCGGCCAGCACCAAGCTGCATTCGGTCAGCGCGATCGCCTCGGCCAGTTCCTCCCCGGTGGAAAAGCCGTTGAGCAGGGTCACGCAGCCGCCCGCCAGCAGCACTGCCATATAGGCGACTGCCCAATTGGCCGAATTGCGCGCAGCAATGCCGATCCGGTCGCCTTTCTTCACGCCGTGCCCCTCGACCAGCCCGCCGGCCAGCGCCCGGGCTGCGGCGAATGTCTCGGCAAAGCTCAGGCGGATATCGCCATCCACCAGAAAGGGCGCGGCGCCGTGCTGGGCGCAATAATGGGCGAAATAGGCAGGGATGCTGGGCGGTGCCTTCCGGTAGAGCGGAAGCTCCATGCCGAAGCGCTGGATGGTAGCGAGTTCGAGCGGGCCGCCCGGGGCGAGGCAGGCCTCCAGATTGGCCTTAAGGCTGCGGTCCATCTCGCTCGGCATCCGGCACCTCTCTTCCTGTCCCACGCGCCCCGGTGTAACGCAGGCTGCCTGTGGGGGCAGAGTGCAGCGCAGGCTTTCGCCGCGCCATCCGCTGTGCCACAAGCGCCCGCGTCCCCGGCGCTGCGATGCCGATAGTAAGAGGATCACCAAGTGCTGTCACTATTGGCCGCCACCGTGGGCGAGGCTGCCGGAAATGCCCCGATTCAGTGGGCCGATCTGGGGTTGAGGCCCGGGATCGAGATAGGCTCCTTTACGCTGCGCTATTATTCGCTGGCCTATATCGCGGGCATCGCTTTCGGCTGGTGGCACCTGTCGAAAATGGTCAGGGGCCCGGGCGCGCCCATGGCGCAGCGCCATGTGGAAGATCTGTTCTTCTATTGCACGCTGGGCATCATCCTGGGCGGGCGGCTGGGCTATGCCACGTTCTACACCGGCGGCAGCACCGGCATTCCCAGCCTGTGGGCCCATCCGGGGGAACTGATCAAGCTGTGGGAAGGCGGCATGAGCTTCCATGGCGGGATGATCGGCGTGCTGCTGGCGATCATCTGGGTGTGCTGGCGCGGCAAGCTGCCGGTGCTGCGGGTGATCGATTACGTGGCGGTCAATGTGCCGGTGGGTATGATGCTGGGCCGGCTGGCCAATTTCATCAATGGCGAGCTGTGGGGCCGCGCCACCGATGTGCCCTGGGCCATGGTGTTCCCCGGCGCGGGCCCGCTGCCGCGCCACCCCTCGCAGCTTTACGAGGCCGCGCTGGAAGGCGCTTTGCTGGTGGTGGTGATGCTGCTGCTGTTCTGGAAGACCAACGCGCGCTTCCGCCCCGGCCTGCTGGCGGGCGTGTTCACCGCCGGGATCGCGATTGCCCGCTTCACGGTGGAATTCTTCCGCGAACCCGATGCCCAGCTGGCCGAATTCGCGCGGCAGACGGGGCTTTCGATGGGCCAGTGGCTCACCGTTCCGCTGATCGTGCTGGGGCTGGTCGTGGCCGTGCGCGCGCTGATCCGCCCGCCGCTCTCGGTTGCCGTGACGAAGCCGGAGGCCAAGCCGGCAGCATGAGCGGGGGCGCGGAAGGCAGCCTTGCGGCCAGCTTCCGGCGCCTGATCGCGGCTACCGGGCCGATCAGCCTTGCCCATTACATGGCCGAGGCGAATGCCCGCTATTACGGTTCGCGCGATCCCTTCGGCACGGCGGGGGATTTCATCACCGCGCCGGAAATCAGCCAGATGTTCGGTGAACTGGTGGGCCTGTGGCTGGCGGATATGTGGCACCGGGCGGGCCAGAACGCTGGGCAGTCCGGGCCAGTCCATTATGTCGAACTCGGCCCCGGACGGGCCACGCTGGCGCGCGATGCGCTGCGGGCGATGGGCCATGCCGGGCTGCGGCCGCAGGTGCATCTGGTGGAAGGTTCCCCCGCCCTGCGCGAGATCCAGCGCGAGGCTGTGCCCCAGGCCCATTGGCACCACGATCTGTCCAGCCTGCCCACCGACGGCCCGATCTTGCTGGTGGCGAATGAATTTCTCGATGCGCTGCCGGTGCGGCAATTGGTGAAGACCGCGCAGGGCTGGCGCGAGCGGATGGTGGCGGTGGACGAAAGCGGAGGTTTCGTCTGCATCGCGGGAAGCACGCCGATGGACGCCGCCGTGCCGGAAGACCGGCGCGAGGCGGAGGAAGGCACGCTGATCGAAACCTGCCCCGCCGCCGCCGCGGTGGTACAGGAAGTGGCCGGAAGGCTGGCGGCGCAGGGCGGGGCGGCGCTGTTCATCGATTATGGCCATGCCCAGCCCCGCACCGGCTCCACGCTGCAGGCGGTGCGCGCGCATCGCAAGGTCGATCCCTTCGCCGATCCGGGCGAGGCGGACCTCACCACCCATGTCGATTTCGCCACGCTTGCCCCGCTGGCGCAGGCGCAGGGCGCGCGATGGCTGGGCACCACCGGGCAGGGGCCATGGCTCACCGCGCTGGGGATCGATGCGCGCACCGATGCGCTCAGCCGCGCCGCGCCGCATCTTGCGGGCGAAGTCGCGGCGGCCCGCCACCGCCTCGTCTCGGAAGAGGAAATGGGCGATCTGTTCAAGGTGATGGGCCTTGCCGCACCCGGCTGGCCGCAAGGCGCGGGGTTCTGACCCGATGAGCGCGCGCGGCCTCGTCCACCATATCGATCTGACGGTGAGCGACCTTGCCCGCTCCCGCCCCTTCTATGACGCAGTGCTGGGCTTCCTGGGCTATGCCCGCGCCGACGATCATGAGAACGGCACGGATTGGGACTGGCAGGGTGAAGGCCCGTTCCATTCGCTGGGCATATTGCTCGCCCGTGGGGATAATGTGGGGCGGGCGCATGACCGCTATTCCCCCGGCCTGCACCACCTGGCCTGGACCGCCAGCGATCCCGCCGATGTGGACCGCCTGCATGCCCTGCTGCTGGAGATCGGCGCCACGGTACTCGATCCGCCGGCCTATTATCCCCGCTATGGCCCGGATTATTACGCACTGTTTTTCGCCGATCCCGATGGGCTGAAGCTGGAATTCGTCTGCGGCCGGACGGGTTAGGCGCCTCCCCAATTTGACAATGTCCGTGACAGCGGGCCGCCGCTTTGCTTAACTGCCTCGCAGAAAAATATCTCGGGGGAGAATGCAGATGTTCAATCGTATCAAGCGGGGCCTTGCCCAATCCGCACTGGCCGCGTCCGCGCTGGCTTTAGTCGCGCTGATCGCCAGCCCGGCATCAGCGCAGGAAAAGGCGCGGATCGAGTGGAAGGTGCTCCACAGCAAGGCGATGGAAGGCAATCTGGAAGGCAATTCCGCCGATCGCGGGGCCTTTGTGGTTACCCCTCCCGGCTATGACCAGCATCCGGAAAAGCGCTATCCCGTGGTCTATTTCCTGCACGGCTACTGGGCCACGCCCCAGATGTATCAGGAGAGCATGAAGTTCGACGAGGCGGTGGACGAAGCCGCCCGCGCCGGGAACGAGGTGATCATGGTGATCCCCGATGGCCATTCGAAGCTGAAGGGCGGCTTTTATTCCAATTCGCCCACCGTGGGGAATTACGAGGCCTTCGTGGGCGAGGATCTGGTGAAGTGGGTCGACGCCACATATCGCACCGTCGCCAAGCGTGAGGCGCGCGGCCTTTCGGGCCATTCCATGGGCGGATATGGCACCATGCGGCTGGCGATGAAATATCCGCAGACCTTCTCCAGCATTTACGCAATGAGCGCCTGCTGCCTTTCGCCCATGAAGGTGGACGAGGCTGGCGCCAAGAAGATCGAGGCGATGACCGCAGAGGATATCGCCAAGGCCGATTTCGGCGGGCTGGCCCAGCTTTCCACTCTGGCCACCTGGTCGCCCGATCCCACCAAGCCGCCCAAGTATGTCGATACTGGGCTGCGGGCCGATGGCACGATGGACCCGCTGGTGAATGCGAAGCTCGCCGCCAATTCGATCCTGGCGATGGTGCCGCAATATCTCCCGGCCCTGCGCCAGATGAAGGCCATCGGGCTGGAAGTGGGCGACAAGGATTTCCTGTTCAACGACAATATTGCGCTGAATGCCGAACTGACTACCTACGGCGTGGCCCATGGCTGGGAAACCTATGACGGCGATCACGGCAACCGTATTCCGGAACGCATCCGCACGAAGCTGCTGCCCTTCTTCGCCAAGCATCTCGAGCGGAAGTGAGCAGGTGACTCGGCGCTTTGCCGCCTTTGCGGCGCTTGCTCTTGCCACCTTCGCCCAGATCCACCCCGCCGCCGCACAGGACAAGGCGCGGGTCGATCTGGTGAAGGTCCACAGCCCGGCTATCGCGGGAAACCTTGAAGGGAATACGGCAGACCGCACCGTCTATGTCGTGACCCCGCCGGGTTATGACCAGCACCCCGAAAAACGCTATCCGGTGGTCTATTTCCTCCATGGCTATTTCGTGGAGCCCAAGGCCTATGCCGAATTGTTCGATCTGGCGGATGCGCTGACCGGGGCAGCCGGGGCTGGCAACGATGTGATCTTCGTGATGCCGGACGGGTTCTCCAAACATCGCGGATCGTTCTATTCCAACTCGCCCACCACCGGGAATTACGAGGATTTCGTGGCGCATGACCTCGTGGCGTGGGTGGACGCCAACTATCGCACGCTTGCCCGGCGGGAGAGCCGGGGCCTCGCCGGTCATTCCATGGGCGGTTACGGCGCGATGCGCGTGGGGATGAAGCACCCGGATGTGTTCTCCAGCCTCTATGTCATGAGCGCTGGCGGCGGCTCGGTGAAGCTCATTACGAAGGAAATGGCCGAACGCGCGCAGGCCGATGACGGCACTGTGGACATGGCCGCCCCAATCGGCGGCGCGCAGGGCGATCTGGCCCAGCTTGCCGCATGGTCGCCCGATCCGAAGCGGCCGCCCAATTTCGTCAATGCCGGCCTGCTGCCCGATGGCACGATCGACCCGGTGGTGCAGGCTCGCGTGGCGGCCAATTCGCTGATCGGCATGCTGCCGCAGCACATTCGCGAGTTGAAGCAATATGAAGCGATCATGCTGGATGTGGGCGACAAGGACGGGCTGGCGGCGGATAGCCGCACCATGTCTGCGGAACTGACCCGCTTCGGCATCGTTCACAGGCTTGAGATCTATGACGGCGGCCATGGGGACAAGGTGAAAGACCGGCTGCGCACCAATGTGCTGCCCTTCTTCGCCGCGCATCTGGACCGCTAGAGGAACAGGGAAGGATTCTTGGAAATGCTGAAGAAACTCGCGGCGCTGGCGGCGACATTCGCCGTGCTGGTCGCCACGCCCGCCGTGGCGCAGAACATCACCGCCCCGCCCGCGCCGGTGCCCGCCGGGATCACGGTGGAAACGATCAAGGGGGGGGGGGGGGGGGGGGGGGGGGGGGGGGGGGGGGGGGGGGGGGGGGGGGGGGGGGGGGGGGGGGGGGGGGGGGGGGGGGGGGGGGGGGGGGGGGGGGGGGGGGGGGGGGGGGGGGGGGGGGGGGGGGGGGGGGGGGGGGGGGGGGGGGGGGGGGGGGGGGGGGGGGGGGGGGGGGGGGGGGGGGGGGGGGGGGGGGGGGGGGGGGGGGGGGGGGGGGGGGGGGGGGGGGGGGGGGGGGGGGGGGGGGGGGGGGGGGGGGGGGGGGGGGGGGGGGGGGGGGGGGGGGGGGGGGGGGGGGGGGGGGGGGGGGGGGGGGGGGGGGGGGGGGGGGGGGGGGGGGGGGGGGGGGGGGGGGGGGGGGGGGGGGGGGGGGGGGGGGGGGGGGGGGGGGGGGGGGGGGGGGGGGGGGGGGGGGGGGGGGGGGGGGGGGGGGGGGGGGGGGGGGGGGGGGGGGGGGGGGGGGGGGGGGGGGGGGGGGGGGGGGGGGGGGGGGGGGGGGGGGGGGGGGGGGGGGGGGGGGGGGGGGGGGGGGGGGGGGGGGGGGGGGGGGGGGGGGGGGGGGGGGGGGGGGGGGGGGGGGGGGGGGGGGGGGGGGGGGGGGGGGGGGGGGGGGGGGGGGGGGGGGGGGGGGGGGGGGGGGGGGGGGGGGGGGGGGGGGGGGGGGGGGGGGGGGGGGGGGGGGGGGGGGGGGGGGGGGGGGGGGGGGGGGGGGGGGGGGGGGGGGGGGGGGGGGGGGGGGGGGGGGGGGGGGGGGGGGGGGGGGGGGGGGGGGGGGGGGGGGGGGGGGGGGGGGGGGGGGGGGGGGGGGGGGGGGGGGGGGGGGGGGGGGGGGGGGGGGGGGGGGGGGGGGGGGGGGGGGGGGGGGGGGGGGGGGGGGGGGGGGGGGGGGGGGGGGGGGGGGGGGGGGGGGGGGGGGGGGGGGGGGGGGGGGGGGGGGGGGGGGGGGGGGGGGGGGGGGGGGGGGGGGGGGGGGGGGGGGGGGGGGGGGGGGGGGGGGGGGGGGGGGGGGGGGGGGGGGGGGGGGGGGGGGGGGGGGGGGGGGGGGGGGGGGGGGGGGGGGGGGGGGGGGGGGGGGGGGGGGGGGGGGGGGGGGGGGGGGGGGGGGGGGGGGGGGGGGGGGGGGGGGGGGGGGGGGGGGGGGGGGGGGGGGGGGGGGGGGTCCGCAGCCCCTCGCTGGAAGGCAATCTTGAAGGCAATTCTACCGAGCGCGAAGCGCTGGTGGTGCTTCCGCCCTCCTATGGCAAGGACAAGAAGAAGCGCTACCGCGTGGTCTATTACCTTCACGGCTTCGCCATCGACGGGCGCAATTTCTATAATTTCATGAAGGTGCCCGATGCGGTGAACAACTCAGCCAAGCGGGGCGAGGAATTCATCGTGGTGGTGCCCGATACGCTCACCAAGCTGGGCGGCAGCATGTATTCCAGCTCGGCGACGACGGGCGATTTCCGCGCCTTCATCGCCAAGGATCTGGTCGCCTATGTCGACAGCCATTACCGCACCGTCGCCAGGCGCGAAGGGCGGGGCCTCGCCGGCCATTCGATGGGTGGTTACGGCACCTGGGTGATCGGCATGACCTATCCGGAAACCTTCGCCGCGATCTATGCGCAGAATGCCTGCTGCATCAGCCCGCGCACCGAAACGGAAGAGAGCGCGAAGAAGCTTTCCAGCCTGCCGATCGAGGAAGGCGTGAAGGCCGATTTCGGCACGCGCGCGGGGCTTTCCTCGATGGTCGCATGGTCGCCCAATCCCAAGAACCCGCCCTATTTCGCGGATTTCCCCTATAAGGACGGCAAGGTGGACCAGCTGGTGATCGCCAAATGGGCCGCCAATTCGCCCTATGCCATGGTCGCCTCGCACATCCCGGCCCTGCGCAGCTTCCGCGCCATCGGTTCGGACGCAGGCGACAAGGACGGGCTGCTGCGCGACGACACCATGATCCACGAGGAACTCGACCGCTTCGGCATCGTGAACCAGTGGGCCGTGTATGACGGCGACCACGTCAACCGCATCGGCCAGCGCTTCGACGAAGTGGTGCTGCCCTTCATGGCGAAGCATCTGGATCGGAAGTAAGCTGAGCTACCTTCAATCCTCTCCGAGCTTGTCTCGGGGAGGATGTGAGATCAGCCTCCTGTGGCAACATCCACTTCGCGCTGTTCCTGCGGAACCTCGCGCGGCTTCTCCCCCTTCACCCAGATTTCCAGCGCATCGATATCGCTCATGCCGACAGTCGCCTCGCGCTGGGCGGCGAGCAGGGTGAAGCTGTCGCCGCCGCCCGCCAGGAAGCTGTTGGTGGTTACGCGGTAGCTCGCGCCCATGTCGAGCGGCTTGCCGTCCAGTTCGATCCGCACGATCCGATCCCCGATAGGGCGGCTCTTGTCATACCAATAGGTGAATCCCGCCGACGGGGCGAGGTGCTGTTCGGGGGCGTTGTCGTCGAAGCCCAGTTCCAGCACGGCCTTGATTTCGGCCCCGGTCATGGTCTGGGTCACCAGCGTATTGGCGAAGGGCTGGGTCTTGTAGAGATCGCCGAAAGTCAGCGCCCCGCCCGGTCCGGGATTGAGCGTGGCACGAACGCCGAAGGGGTTCATGAAGGCGATCTGCGCGCCGGCCTTGCTTGTGGCGGCCAGTTGCGCATCGGCGATGAGGTTCGCGGCGGTGCCGCCATCCGCGCCGTTGCCCTTGATTGCGGGCTCGGCGATGGCTCCCACCGGCCGCAAGGCATATTCCGCCGCGCGGTCGGTATAGAGCTTCACATAGCTGGCAATGTCGGGGCGGGGCTGAAACTGGTCGAACAGCGGCGAATTGGGCATATCGCCGCGCGGGGAGACATAGGGGCGCGACTGGACGATCACATTGCGCGCGCGCTTGGTCACTACCCTGTCGGCCGCGGGATCGATCTCCAGCGCGATGTCGGTCACCAATTCGCCGAACACGCCCGCGCTGGTTAGCAGGAAGGGACGGGCGGGGTCCACTGTGCCGTAATCGCAGACATAGGACCAATGGGTGTGGCCCGATACGACCACGTCCACCCGCGGATCGAGCCGGGTCAGAATCGGCAGAATTTCGCCCGACAGTGCCTCACAGCCATTGGGATCGGGCTTGCCATTGGTCCGCCCGCCCTGATGGATCAGCACCACGATGGCATCCGCTCCCTCGGCCTTCAGTTTCGGGATTTCGGCGTTAATCGCATGTGCTTCGTCAACAAAAGTCAGCCCCGCCACGCCATCGGGCGAGACGAGGTTGGGCGTATCCTTCAGCGTCAGCCCGATAAAGCCCACGCTGACCTTTGCCTTGCCGCTGCCGAAGCTCTTGATTCCGGTGGCTGGGAACAGCGTCGCGCCATCCTTCGTAAAAGTGCTGGCAGACAGGAAGCGGAATGTCGCGCCCTGGAACTGCTCCACCTGGCACGGCTCGCGCGAAGTATATTTCGCGCAGCCGCCCGTCTGCTTGCGCAGCAATTCCTGCTCGCCGCTGTCGAATTCGTGATTGCCCACCGCGTTGAAGTCCAGCCCGATGCGGTTCATCACCCCGATGGCCGGCTCGTCGAGGAACAGCGAGGATGCCAGCTGCGAAGCGCTGATCAGGTCGCCTGCGGAGACGGTGGCGTTGTTGGGATATTTCGCCCGGATCGAATCCACCGCCGAGGCGAGCCACGCCGCTCCGCCTGCGGGTACGAGCGTGACGCCGCCCTTGCCATCGTCCACCACCACCGACTGGTTGGGCGGCTCCAGCGCGCCATGGAAATCGTTGATCGCCACGATCCCCACCGTGACCGTTGCGGGGGGCGGGGTGGCGGGTGTCGCCTGCCGGACGGACAGGACGCCGCGATCGTAGCTGGCGGCGCAGCCCGAAAGGACCAGGGCGAGAAGAACCGGGATGGCGAGACGCTTCATGCGCAAATCCTTGCCGGGAAGAATGACAGCATCATGGCGCACAGCGGTGCGAAGGTCGATGGCGCAGAACGGGCCTTTCATCGGCGTCGCGCGCTCCACTCGAGCAGGGCATCGAGGGCCGGGCACATCTCCTGCCCCCATTCTGAAAGCCGGTATTCGACCTTGGGCGGAACCTGGGGGAACACTTCGCGCGCCACGATCCCATCGCGTTCCAGATCGCGCAATTGCTGGATCAGCATCTTCTGGGAAACGGCCGGGAGCGCCCGTTCCAGCTCTGAGAAGCGCAGTACGCCTTTGTCGAACAAGTGGAAGATGATCACCAGTTTCCAGCGCCCTTCGATCAGCCGCAGCGCCGCCTCCGCGCCGCTCGCAGCCATGTCGGGCGTCACATCCTCAATCTTACCCGTGGGTGAGTAGCTTACTTTTTTGTGGGTACTAGTCATTATTGGAGTTGAAGCTTACCCCGGCGCGCATGGCAAGAGGAGATGCGCAATGTCCATCGAACTACCCGTCCCGCTGGAGGCATATTTCGAAGCAGGCAATGGTAGGGATATAGCCCGGATCGCGGAATGCTTCGCGCCCGACGCGCGGGTGCTGGATGAAGGCGAATGGCGCCAGGGGCTTGAGGAGATCTGCCGCTGGGCGGAAGAGGCGCGAGTGAAATACAACTTCATCTCCACGCCGCTCGCAGTGGAAGGGCCCGCTGATGAGCCGATCGTTACCGCGCGGGTGGAAGGCAACTTTCCCGGCAGTCCGATCGAATTGCGCTATCGCTTTGACCTGTCGGACGGGAAGATCGCTTCGCTCAGCATTGCCTGAGCGAAGCGCTTCACAGCCGCATATCGGGGCCGTCAGATATCCAGATTGGCCACGTTCAGCGCGTTTTGCTGAATGAACTCGCGGCGTGGTTCCACCACGTCGCCCATCAGGCGGGTGAAGATCTCGTCGGTGACGTCGGCATCTTCCACCTTCACCTGCAGCAGTACCCTATTGTCGGGATCGAGCGTGGTTTCCCACAGCTGCTCGGCATTCATCTCGCCAAGGCCTTTGTAGCGCGAAATGGCGAAGCCCTTGCGGCCGGCTTCCATCACCGCGTCCAGCAATTGCGAAGGCCGGGTGATCCCGCCGTTCGATACCACAGCCGCGACGGGGGCTTCCTCGCCGTCCTCGGTGGTCTCCGGCTCCGGCTCGGCTTCGGCGGCGCTGCCCTTGGTCAGGCGGGCAGGCGCATCGTAGAACTCGGTCATCTGGCTCGCGAGCTGATGCATCTTGCGCGCTTCGGCACTGGTGAGGAAGGTCGAGTCGATCTCGTGCACGTCGGTCACTCCGCGCCACAGGCGGGCGAAGACCACCATGCCGTCGTCGCGCTGCTGGACCTTCCACACGGCTTCCGGATCGCCCATGCCAAGATGGCGCGCGGCAATATCCAGTGTGGCCAAGCGTGCGGAATCGGCCAGTGCCGGGTCAAGCGCGCCGGCAAGGCCCAGCGCCTCCACCACGGCGGAATTATATTTGCGCGGCACGAAGGCCATCAGGTTCTTCATGCGCAGCGCATGTTCGACCAGCCCGGCCAGTTCTGCGCCGCCTCGGACCATGCCATTGTTGTTTTCGAGCACACGGCCCTGCAGGCCAGCTTCCACCAGATAACGGTCAAGCTCGCCCTGGTCCTTCACATAGACCTCGCTGCGGCCCTTGCTGACCTTGAACAGCGGCGGCTGGGCAATGAACAGGTGCCCGGCCTTGATGATCTCGGGCATCTGGCGATGGAAGAAGGTCAGCAGCAGGGTACGGATATGCGCGCCGTCCACGTCGGCGTCGGTCATGATGATGATCTTGTGGTAGCGCAGCTTCGACAGGTCGAATTCGTCGCGCAGTCCGGTGCCCATGGCCTGGATGAGAGTGCCCACTTCCTTGGAACTGATGATTCGGTCAAATCGGGCGCGTTCCACGTTCAGAATCTTGCCGCGCAGGGGCAGGATCGCCTGATACTGGCTGTCGCGCCCGCTCTTGGCCGAACCGCCGGCCGAATCGCCCTCGACCAGGAAGAGTTCGCACTTGCTGGCATCGCGCTCGCGGCAGTCGGAAAGTTTGCCGGGCAGGCTGGCGATGTCCATTGCACCCTTGCGCCGGGTCAGTTCGCGAGCCTTGCGCGCGGCTTCGCGCGCGGCGGCGGCGTCCACCACCTTCTGGATGATTTCCTTGGCGTTGGCGGGATTTTCTTCCAGCCACTCGTTCATCTTGTCCGCCATCAGGCTTTCCAGCGGCTGGCGCACTTCGGAGGAAACGAGCTTGTCCTTGGTCTGCGAGGAGAACTTCGGATCGGGCAGCTTGACCGAGACGATCGCGGTCAGCCCTTCGCGCATATCCTCACCGGTGAGGTTGACCTTTTCCTTCTTCAACAGGCCGGATTTCTCCGAATAATTGTTGAGCGTGCGGGTCAGTGCGGCGCGGAAGGCAGCCAGATGGGTGCCGCCATCGCGCTGAGGGATGTTGTTGGTGAAGCACAGCACGTTCTCGTAATAGGAATCGTTCCATTCGAGAGCGACGTCGATCCCCACACCGTCCCGGTTGGAACTGATCGTGATCGGATCGGGCAGCAGCGCCTGCTTGTTGCGGTCGAGATATTTGACGAAGGCCCCGATACCGCCTTCGTAATAGAGGTCGTGTTCGGCCACTTCGGCATGGCGCTTGTCGCGCAGCAGCACGTGCACGCCGGAATTGAGGAATGCGAGCTCGCGATAGCGATGTTCCAGCTTCTCGAAATCGAACTCTGTGACGTTCTTGAACGTGTCGGTGGAGGCGAGGAAGGTGACGCGGGTGCCCTTCTTGGGCAGGCCGCTTTCCAGCATCGGGGCATCGCCCGTGACCTTGAGCGGGCCGACTGGATCGCCATGCTCGAAGCGCATCCAATGTTCCTTGCCGTCGCGCCAGACGGTCAGTTCCAGCCATTCGGACAGCGCGTTCACCACGCTGACGCCCACGCCGTGAAGGCCGCCGGAGACCTTGTAGGCATTATCGTCGCTGGTGTTCTCGAACTTCCCGCCCGCATGGAGCTGGGTCATGATCACTTCGGCGGCGGAGACGCCTTCTTCGGAGTGGATGCCGGTGGGGATGCCGCGGCCGTTATCTTCCACGCTCACCGAACCGTCGGGATTTAGCTCGATCAGCACCAGGTCGCAATGGCCAGCCAGCGCCTCGTCGATGGCATTGTCGGAAACCTCGAACACCATGTGGTGCAGGCCCGAACCATCGTCCGTATCGCCGATATACATGCCGGGGCGCTTGCGCACTGCATCCAGCCCCTTGAGGACCTTGATACTGTCTGCGCCGTAAGTGTTGGTGTTGAGGGTGTTCGCGGGTGTTTCTTCCATGGCCATCATATAGGCACAGGAGCCGCGATTAGAAAGCATTGCCGGGCGTGTTCCACAAGCAATGCAGTGCTCAAAGTGACCGCGCGAGGCCAGAGCGTGCCGATAATGGGTGTTCAGGGGTATCCGCGGCCGCGTGCTGGCGCGAAAAGGCCCGCCGCCCAGGGAGAGGACAGGCGGCGGGCCAGACCGTTTGCCGCCCGCAGGCAGAACGCAATCAGGATTCGCTGGGCAGGATCGCTTCCAGCTCGCTCAGCGCCTTGGCCTTGCCGTCGGTGATGCAGTCTTCGACTGCCTGCTTGCCGTAGAAGCGGAACATCGCAGGCATCCGGCAGGCGCGCGACACGGCGGAATCGATGCGGTCCTTGGCAGTGTCGACCGAAGCGGGGTCTGCCAGGTCAAGGCCGTCCATCCGCACGCGGATGGTGACTTCGCCCGCAAGGGCCGGGGCTGCGGCGCCAGCAATACCGGCGACGGCGAGAAGGGGGAGGATGAACTTGCGCATTGCATATTCCTTTTCGAGGTTCGGCCTCTTGCGAGGCCTGGGGACCTTTCGACGGGCCCTCACCGGCTGCTGGCTGTGTTGTTTCTCGAAAGCGATGCTGCATTGCAGCAGAAAATTGTGCAAATGCAAAAAATACGCGCGCCGTTGCGTATGCGGCAACCCACCTGGCGACCCGGTGAAGGACGCCCAAACGAAAACGGCCGCCCCGAAGGGCGGCCGTTTGTCATCCGGTGCGAATGCGTTCGATCGGGCTCAGAGCGTCCAGATGAACGGCATTGGGTAACGCGCGGCACCGCGAACATAAAGCTCTACGACGCGCTTTGCGAAAGCGGACATGGGTTGCCTCCTGTAATGGGATCGCGGGCAGCTTTAAGGGGGGAGAGGAGCTGCCCGCGAAACTGTCTAACTGCTTCTGAGGCGGCATATGGTTCCGCCCCTATTTTGCTGCAAGTGCGAAAATCGCGCTTTGTGTTGCGCCTCTTGCAACCATGCATGCGCGGAAATCGCGCGGGGCGGAAATGCGAATGCCGCCCCGGCGCAAGCCAGGGCGGCATCCTTATATCGTTGGCGGCCTGAGGTTAGAGACTGGCGATATTGAAGCTCTTCGCCAGCTGCTCGCCTGCCTCGGACTTGGCCGAGCTCTTGCAGCTTTCCCAAGCCTGCATGGTCTTGAGATCGCGCGATTCCGGCTTGGCGCAGACGACCTTGATCGCAGCGGCGACGCGGGTTTCGAGCGCCTTCTTGCCGGCGGCGGTGGTAAGGTCGAGATCGGTGTGGGTCACTTCGACGGTGACTTCCTCGGCCGCGGCGGGGGCGGCGAAAGCGCCGGCAAGGCACATGGCGGCGAGGGCGGGTACGACAAGATTACGCATTTCAATTACTCCATTCAGGTGTTTCGTCGGTTCAGGTGGTCTGTTGGCCGCCTTCCGTGGTCATCCTGACTTGTCGTTCTGATGGAGTAATTGTGCATTGCACAACGCAAGTGTGCAAATGCGAAATTTGCGCCTGGCATTGCGTGAAACTCAACGCAGCCGGTCACGGAAATGAAATGGAGAGAAGGCCCTTTGGGGCCCGCCCCCTCACCAGGGGGCGGTTACCCATCGGGTCAAGCGAGGCGGCGATCAGACGATCGCGGCGCTCAGCAGCAGGCCGCTGGTCGAAACCGCGGCAAGCAGGGGAAGGAGATAAGTTGCGAAAATACGCATGAGGTCCACCTAACGTTTTGTGTTTTCTTTGGGATAGCCGGGAGACTTTCGTGCCCCCTCGGCTTCCGGGGGCGCAAATGGTGCCGGCAACAAAATGTTGCAAGTGCGAAATATGACAGTTGTGTTGCACTATTTGCATCATCATCCACCCGGTTTCGCACCCTCGCGCGGGGGATGTGCGCGCGCGATGGCTGGACAGTACGCCGCGCTTGATATTAACGCGCCGGGATGGAACCAGCCCATCTTCCCGACTCCATCCTGATCGTCGACTTCGGCAGCCAGGTGACCCAGCTCATCGCTCGCCGCGTGCGCGAGGCCGGGGTCTATTCCGAAATCGCGCCCTTCTCCATGGCGGAAGAGGCGTTCTATCGCCTTAAGCCCAAGGGGATCATTCTCTCCGGTTCGCCTGCCTCGGTCTGCGACGAAGGCAGCCCGCGCGCGCCGCAGGTGCTGTTCGACAGCGGATTGCCGATTCTGGGCATCTGCTACGGGCAGCAGGTGATGAGCCACCAGTTGGGCGGCGAAGTCCGCCCCGGGCACGAGACCGGCGAAGGTGGCGAGTTTGGCCGCGCCTTCCTGACCGTGACCGAGCCCTGCGTGCTGTTCGACGGGCTGTGGGACGTGGGCGAACGCCATCAGGTGTGGATGAGTCACGGCGACAAGGTCACCAAATTCGCCCCCGGCTTCCGCATCGTGGCCACCAGTGACGGTGCGCCTTTCGCCCTCATCGCGGATGACGAGCGGCGCTATTACGGCACGCAGTTCCACCCCGAAGTGGTCCACACGCCCGATGGGGCCAAGCTGATCGCCAATTTCGTGCGCCATGTCTGCGGCCTCAAGGGCGACTGGACCATGGCCGAATTCCGCAAGACCAAGATCGAGGAAATCCGCAGCCAGGTGGGCAGCGGCAAGGTGATCTGCGGCCTTTCCGGCGGCGTCGATTCCGCCGTGGCCGCCGTGTTGATCCATGAGGCGATCGGCGACCAGCTGACCTGCGTCTTCGTGGACCACGGGCTGATGCGCATGAATGAGGCGGAGCAGGTCGTCACCCTGTTCCGCGACCATTACAACATCCCCCTTGTCCATGTGGATGCGGAGGAGATGTTTCTTGGCGGTCTGGCCGGGGTCACCGATCCGGAAGCCAAGCGCAAATTCATCGGCAAGGCCTTCATCGACCTGTTCGAGGCGGAAGCGAAGAAGATCGGCGGGGCCGATTTCCTCGCGCAGGGCACGCTCTATCCCGATGTGATCGAAAGCGTCAGCTTCACCGGCGGGCCTTCGGTGACGATCAAGAGCCACCACAATGTGGGCGGCCTGCCCGAACGCATGAACATGCAGCTGGTGGAGCCGCTGCGCGAATTGTTCAAGGACGAGGTCCGCGCGCTGGGCCGCGAACTGGGCCTGCCCGAGATTTTCGTGGGCCGTCACCCCTTCCCCGGGCCTGGCCTGGCCATCCGCATTCCGGGCGAAGTGACCAAGGAACGCTGCGACATCCTGCGCAAGGCGGATGCGATCTATCTCGAAGAGATTCGCAATGCCGGGCTCTACGATGCGATCTGGCAGGCCTTTGCCGTGCTGCTGCCGGTCAAGACCGTGGGCGTGATGGGCGACGGACGCACCTATGACAGCGTTTGCGCCCTGCGCGCCGTGACCAGCACCGATGGCATGACAGCCGATATCTATCCTTATGACGCCGCCTTCCTCAGCCGCGTCGCCACGCGCATCATCAATGAAGTGCGCGGCATCAACCGCGTGGTTTACGACTATACGTCGAAGCCGCCGGGCACGATCGAGTGGGAGTGATCCGCATATGGGTGCGTCAGGCCTCCTGATTCGCCCCGCTCGGCAGGACGATGCCGCGGCAATCGCCGTGCTGATCGACCAACTGGGCCATCCCGGCAGCAGCGCCGAGGATGTGGCCATGCGCCTTCCGCTGATCGAGTTGGCGGGGATGGATGCGCTGGTGGCGGAGCTGGACGGGCGCGTCGTCGGCTGCCTGACCACTTCTGTCATGCCCGTGCTGCATCGTGCGCAGGCAGTGGGGCGGATTTCCATGCTGGTAGTGGAACAGGATCTGCGCGGGCACGGCGTCGGCGCGGCCCTGCTCCGCGCGGGCGAGGCGGCGCTGACGGCGCGCGGCTGCGCGATGATCGAAGTCACCAGCAATATGAAGCGCACCGATGCCCACCGCTTTTACGAGCGCGAGGGTTATGAGGCGACCAGCCTGCGCTTCTCGCTCAATTCCGATGCAGGCCATTGAGCGCGACCCTGCTCGCCGCCCGCCTGCGTTCCGCGCTGGAGGAAGTGGCCGATCCGGCCCGTGCCCCGGCGATGCAGGCCTATATGAAAAGCGCCATGCCCTATCTGGGCGTGCCGACGCCCGCGCGGCGGACTGTATGCCGCGATCTGTTCAAAGCCCCTGCAATTCGCCTCCACGGTGGAATGGCAGGCCGAAGTGCTGGCGATCTGGCGCGGGGCGGAATTTCGCGAGGAACGCTATTGCGCCATCGAACTGGCGGGAATCCGGCAGGCGCGTGCCTTCCAGCGGATGGATGCGCTGGCGATGTATGAAGAGATGATCGTCACCGGCGCGTGGTGGGATTATGTCGATCCGATTGCCGGGCAGAACCTTCTGGCAATCCTTCGCGCCGAACCCGCGCCGATGAAGCAGGCCATGCTCGAATGGGCGCAAGGGGAGGATATGTGGAAGCGTCGGGCGGCGATCTTGTGCCAGCTGCTCGCCAAACAGCAGACCGATCTCGATCTGCTCTATGCCGCCATCGCGCCGTCAATCGGATCGAAGGAGTTTTTCCTGCGCAAGGCGATCGGCTGGGCGCTGCGGCAATATGCGCGCATCGATCCGGCCGAAGTGATCCGTTATGTCGCCGCGCATGATGGCAAGCTGAGCCCGCTCTCGAAGCGCGAGGCGCTCAAGCATATTGCCTGAGCGCCCTGCCACGGGCGATTACTTCGGCGAAGTCAGCCCCAGCGCATCGCGCATGATGTAGAAGATGTCGGTCTGGTCCAGCAGGCCGGTGACGTTGAAGGCGCGCGGGCCATAGGCAGCAACGCGCAATTGCGTGCCGGTGTGCCCCATCGAGCCATCCTCGCTATTGCCGTAGCTCACCGTCATCACCGCGCCGTCCTTCGTCATCAGCGCCTGGGTGAGGCCGGGGGCCTTTTCGTCCGCATAGATGATCTGCCCGGAATGGGCGTGGTCGGCAGTGACGATCACCAGCGTGTTGCCATCCTTGCGCGCGAATTCCAGTGCCACCTGCACCGCCTCGTCCAGGTCCACCGTCTCGCCGATCTGGCCGCAGGGATTGGCGCCGTGCGATTCCTTGTCGATAGAGGCGCCTTCCACCTGCAGGAAGAAGCCCTTGGGGGCGGGGGAAAGCAGGTCGATCGCCTTGCGCGTCATGGCGGCAAGCGTGGGGACTTCCGCCTTGCGCGCATCGTTCACTTCGCAGGTGACGGGCGGAAGATCGACATTGCCGTGATAGGTGGCGCGCGGGCCCTTCCAGCGCACGGGCATATTGCCTTCCGCGAACAGGCCCAACAGCGGCTTGTCCTGACCGGCGGCGGTCACCGCAGCCAGCTGCGCCGCATCGGTGACCACGGCAAAGCCGCGTTCGGCGGCCTGATCGAGCAGGCTCTTGCCCCTCCACTTGCCCGCCATGGCCGGCTGGCGGAAATATTTCGCGCCGCCGCCCAGCGCCACATCCGGGCGGGTATCGAGCAATTGTTCGGCAATGGAGCCGCGCCCGCCATTTTCCAGTGCGTCGGACGGGCAGGCCTTGCTGGTTTCCTGCGGGCCCTTGCAGTCGCGATCGGCCACATGGGCGATATGCGCA
The DNA here is from genome assembly GCA_963662855.2 of uncultured Caenibius sp. Taxonomy (GTDB): domain Bacteria; phylum Pseudomonadota; class Alphaproteobacteria; order Sphingomonadales; family Sphingomonadaceae; genus Andeanibacterium. The sequence goes on along the minus strand of CAXXWL010000003.1, from coordinate 829,531 downwards.
GCGGGGGTGGCGTCCTGGATTTCGGCGGTGGAGACGTCGCCCGTGGCAAGGCCGGCCGCACTCGCCAGTTCAAGCAGGGTGACATGGGGATTGCCCCTCACATCGACGCCAATCGCGCCATTGTAGCTCTTCACGCCGCTGGCGAAGGCGGTGGCGGAGGCGGCCGAATCCGTGACGTAGTTGGGTTTGCCGGTCGCCTTGTCGAGCGAATAATGGGTGTATTGCCCGCTCACCGGCAGGGCATCGATGCCCTTGAAATAGCCCCCGGCCCCTTCCGCATAATTGCGCGCTAGGGTGATTTCGGAATCGCCCATCCCGTCACCGATCAGCAGGATCACATTGCGCACGGGCTTCTGCGCGTCGCTGGCAGCCATGGCGGCATAGGCGGCGCTGAGGTCGCCCGGCAGGCGGCGGGCGCCATCCGGGCGGCTCGGGTCGGTCGAGGCTTTGCGCGGCATGGCCGAAAGGTCCGGCAGCGCGCCGTCCTGGGCGAGCAGGGCCTGCGGCATGGCCGCGCCGAACAGCAGCGCGATCGCGAAAACGGGATATTTCATGGGGGAGCCTCGAGCGCCAGATTGCCTTGGAAATCAGCAGTCGCCATGGCCCCGATCTGTGACAGTTTGGTGTCGCGATCGTGCTGTTTCGGCCCTTACCAGTGATTGCCTGCCGCGATCGCCACGATTTCCGCCGGAGTGCTCCTGCGGCCCAGCACCTCGTTGCGATGCGGAAAGCGCCCGAAGCGCGCGACCATGCGGTAGTGCGCGCGGGCGAAGGAGAGGATGAAGGCATCGTCCAGCGCGGCATAATAGGCCAGCGACGCGAGCTGGTCGGCTTTGTATTCGCTATGCATCAGCGGCAGGCCGAGGAATTGCCGCTCCGGCCGGGTAAGGCCCCTGTCCCACCCGCGCATGAGCGCACCCTTGCAGATGTGCCGCGCCAGCGGATCGAAAGCGAAGGCTTCGGCGGTTCCGCGATAGAGATTGCGGGGGACCTGATCGAACAGCAGCACTGCCGCGCGGGCGGTGAGCGGATCGGTCAGGAAGCTGTCGGCGCTCTGGGTGAAAAGGGCCAGCAAATCCGGCTCGAACCGGCGGCGCAATGCTTCGTCCACCTCCGGCCCGCCGCCGAACCAGTCGCGCGGGCCGAGAGTATGGAACCAGAAATGCAGCAGTTCCGCCGCCCAGCGGCGCGGGGCGGCAGCCATGCTTCAGATCAGCCCTTAGGCTTGGTATAGGGGACGAATTCCGCCAGCTGTACTTGCCGGGCGATGCCCCTGCTCTGGACGGCGACGATCGAGTCATCCGTGCAGACACGCATGCTGTTCGATCTTACGATTGCGAGCGAGCCTTCTTTCCGCAGAACGGACGGATCCTGCGGGCGGCCGACATAAATCGTATCGCCGGATTTGAATATCACCGCCGTACGATCAACGATCTGGAGGCCATTGGGCCCTGTCATGTTGATGCAGCGGGTCGGCTCGCCAGCGACGTGCCCTTCGATCATTTTCTGCAGCTTGGCCTCGCCCTTGGGGGTAGCGGAATTTTCAGCTGAAAGAGCGCCGCCAGTCATGGAAAGGGCAGTACCGGCCAGCGCGATAACGAGCTTGCGCATAGTTTTTCTCCCTATTCTGGATGCGCCATAATGCCCCTATTTCAAAAGGGACGGCAATGGCACATTCTTCCAAGGCGGACCGACCGGCGATCCGCCCCCCGGCGAGAACCGGGTCTAGCGCCAATCAGCCCTTGGGCTTGGTATAGGGGACGAAATCCTTGAGGAAGACCGCGCCCGAATACATCCCGCTCGACTGGTCGATGGTGTACATCGTGTCGTTGGTGCACAGCTGGCTGCCGTTCACCCGGTCGATCACCAGAATGTCGGTACGGCGCAGCTGACGGGCGTCGGTGGGCCGGGCAACCCAGACAGTGTCGCCCGCTTCATAGACGATGGCGGTACGGTCGATGATCCGCATCCCGTCGCGCCGCATGGTGTTGATGCAGTTCTTGGGTTCGCCGGCGGTGCGGCCTTCGATCAGCTTCTGAAGCTGTGCTTCGCCCTTTTCGGCGGCAGTCTGCTTGGCGCTGACGGCGCCGCCGCTCAAGGCGAGGGCAGAGATGGCGAGAGCAGTCATGATCTTGCGCATATAAATCTCCGTAAGATTTCGGCACCCTTATCACTGGCAGGCTTAATACATGCTGACAGGCGGTTCCTGTCTGAAAGACGGAGTCATGCAGAGGCAGCCACAGCGATATTACACTGAATCTAGCGATCTCCGCAGCGGACGAGATTCTGTTCGACCAGCCCCGTGCCATCGGCATTCGCTGAGATCAGGGCGATCCGGTCTTCCGCCATGATCAGCAGCATCCCGGTGAAGAACTCCCTGGACGCAAACAGGCCGCGCCGTTCGAAGGCGACCAGGGCGCCGAAGGATGCGCCTTCATATCCCTTGATGGCCTTCAGTTGCGCCGGATCGATCGATGCGCCCAGCGTGACCGAGGAGATGACGGGCTCCTGCCGCGTGTCGGAACCCTGGTGCCCGTTGGACCGGACTTCCAGATGCGCAAGGTCGCCCGAGAAGACATAGGCCGAATCCGCGCGTGGATGGCCCCTGCGGCAGGGGGCATAGATGAAATCTTCGGGCAGGTCCTTCCAGTCCGATCCGGCATCGCCCCAACGCCCGGCGAGGAATTCGGAAATATCGGCCTGCGCATGGGCTGGCGCGGGCAGGGCCAGCGCGGCCGCGCAAGCGAATAGCGCGAATTTCGAGAACCGCCCCATCGTCTGCCCCCCGCTCAGTCCGTCTTCAGCCCGTGCCGCCCACAATGATCCGGTCCACCAGCAGAGTCGGCTGGCCGACGCCTGCAGGCACGCCCTGGCCGCCCTTGCCGCACATGCCGATGCCGGGATCGAGTTCCAGATCGTTGCCGATGCCGGTGACTTTCGTGAGCACCGAAGGCCCGTCGCCAATCAGCGTCGCACCCTTGATCGGCGCGCCCAGCTTGCCGTTCTCTACCAGATAGGCCTCGGTGCAGCTGAACACGAATTTGCCCGAAACGATATCCACCTGCCCGCCGCCGAAGCTCTTGGCGAAGATGCCGCTCTTCATGCGGGAAAGCAGTTCTTCCGGATTGTCGTTGCCGGCCTTCATGAATGTGTTGGTCATGCGCGGCAGGGGCGCGTGCTGATAGCTTTCGCGCCGCCCATTGCCGGTGGGTTCCATGCCCATCAGCCGGGCGTTGAGCCGGTCCTGCATATAGCCTTTCAGGATACCGTCCTCGATCAGCACCGTCTCGCCGGTGGGGGTGCCTTCATCGTCGATGGAGAGCGAGCCGCGCCGGTCATGGATCGATCCATCGTCCACCACGGTCACGCCGGGCGCGGCCACACGCTCGCCGATGCGGCCGGTGAAGGCGCTGGTGCCCTTGCGGTTGAAATCGCCTTCCAGCCCATGGCCGATGGCTTCGTGCAGCAGCACGCCGGGCCAGCCGGGGCCGAGCAGCACGGTCATTTCGCCCGCAGGCGCGGCCACGCTGTCGAGGTTCACCAAGGCCTGGCCCAGCGCATGGTCGATCGCTTCGTTCCAGGCGCTTTCCACGAACAGCCGGTCATACAGATGGCGCCCGCCGATCCCGTAGCTGCCGGTCTCGCGCCGGCCGTTCACTTCGGCCACGATCGAGACGTTGAGCCGCACCAGCGGGCGCACATCGGTGGCAATGAAGCCATCGGCCCGCACGATCTCCACCACCGACCAGCTGCCCGAAAGGCTGGCAGTCACCTGCGCCACGCGCGGATCGCGGGCGCGGGCGGCGGCGTCGATCTTTTCGAGCAGCGCGACCTTCTCGGCAAAGGGCACCAGGTCCAGCGGGCTGACATCGGTATAGAGGTGGCGATTGTTGAGGCGCGGCGGCGCGGCGGGCGAACCCATGGCCGGATCGAGCAGCTTCAGCGTCTCGCCCGCCCGCGCGATGGCACTGGCGGAAATGTCGTTGGCATGGGCAAAGCCGGTCATCTCGCCCGAAACGCCGCGCAGGCCGAAGCCCGAATCGCGCGAATAATCGGCCGTCTTCAGCCGCCCATCGTCGAAAGCGAAGCTCTCGGATGCGATGAACTGGAGGAACAGCTCCCCATCGTCGCATTTCGCAAGCGTCTGGCGAGCGAGGGCCTGGGCCTCATCGGGCGTGAGCTTGCCGTCTGCATAGAGATGGCCGCGCGGATCGGTGAATGTCATGCCCCGGATATAGGTCCACCCGGCGGCGAGCGAAAGTGCGGGTTGGGGCCTTTGGCGCATATTCCGGCGTCACTGTGAAGTTGACGCAGAACGGGGGGTGAAAGTCTGTGACCTTCCAGGCGGCGATACCGGCCGCCGCTCTGACCGGTCAAGCTGGGCGAGATGGGCAAGAAGCGCGGAATTGTCAGGTTTTTGCATGGTGCCGACATATTGCCCGGCATAGATCATCGGCTTGAGCAGGCCGGATGAGGCCCGCCGCGCAAGCTCGTCCGGTGTGACCTTCCGTTTCTGCCCCTCGCCAGCCCGCCCCAGCACCGCGTCCCATGCCGCCGCGAAGCTCTCGGCCCCCGGCCTTGCGCGCAGGCGATAGGCGGTCTCGCGCGCCATGCCGACCCGGCGCGCGGCTTCGCGTACCGAGCGGGTGAGGGCGAGCTGGGCGAGGAAGGCGGCTTGCCGCCGGGGCGTCCACCCATCGGCGCGGGCGCGCAGGGGAACGGGCGAAAAGGCGGGAACGCGGGCATGACGCGCACGGCGGCGTTTCGGGTAACTTTTCATCCCCGAGTCTAAGGCAGATTTTGGCGAAGTAGGAAAATGGTTTTGGGCGAGGTTTGGCCGACCTCTCAATATCCGCTCGTCCTGAGCCTGTCGAAGAACGCGCGCAACATCCGCCCAACAGCGGTTCAGCCATCCAGCCAATTAGTGATATGCCCGGATCAGGCGTCTCGCGCGTCCTTCGACAGGCTCAGGACGAACGGGAAAGGGAAATTCCCGTCAGGCCTAGATGCTCGCGCCCGAAGCAATATCCGGCAGCTGGGACTGGTCCGCGCCGTCGGCCGGGCCGCCCTTCAGGATGAAGCGCCGGTCGCAATAGCCGCAATCGACATAGCCATGCTCGTCGATTTCCAGGAATACGCGCGGATGGCCAAGGGCAGCGGCGCGATAGCTGGCGCCGCCGCGAATGCCGCCCGAGCCGTCACACGACACGCGGGTGGTTTCGACGATAGTGGTTTCAGGGGGCGGAAGCATGGATTCGCCACTAACCCCAGCCCGCGCGATCCGCAAGACGGTAGCGCATCTGTCACAGCTTGCCCTTTACGCGCGCGCGCCGCTGGCCCAATGAGCAGGCCATGAGTGACAGCAGCGTTGCAATCGCAATCCGGGACCTCGTGAAGCGCTATGCCCCGGTGAAGGGCAAGGGCGGTAAGGCCGGACAGGGCGGGGAAGGCAAGCTCGCCCTTGGCGGGGTCAGCTTCGATGTGCCCCAGGGCCAGATATTCGGCCTGCTTGGCCCCAATGGGGCGGGCAAATCCACCCTGATCAACATCCTGGCCGGGCTGGTGATGAAGACCAGCGGCACGGTGGAAATCTGGGGCCACGATATCGATCGCGACAGCCGCAACGCCAAGGCTTCCATCGGCATCGTCCCGCAGGAAATCGTGTTCGATCCTTTCTTCACCCCCTTCGAGGTGCTGGAGAATCAGGCCGGGCTGTGGGGCGTGGCCAAGGCGCTGCGGCGCTCCGAAGAACTGCTCAGGGCCGTCCATCTGGCAGACAAGCGCAATGCCTATTCCCGTTCGCTCTCGGGCGGGATGAAGCGCCGCCTGCTGATCGCCAAGGCCATGGTCCATTCCCCCCCGATCCTGGTGCTGGACGAGCCCACGGCAGGCGTGGACGTGGAACTGCGCCGCCAATTGTGGGAACTGGTGAGCGATCTCAACGCGCAAGGGGTGACGGTGGTGCTGACCACTCACTACCTCGAAGAAGCGGAAGAACTGTGCGACCGGATCGCGATCATCAATCACGGCCAGCTGATCGCCAACAAGCCGACCCGCGAACTGGTGGAGATGACGCGGGAGAAAATCCTGCGCCTCACGCTCGATCGCGAGATCGCGGGCCTGCCCAGCCATCCGGCCTTCCTCAAATGCCGCAAGATCGGCGAGCGCGAGATCGAGATCACTTATGACAAGGATCGCGCCAATGCCGGCGAAGTGCTGGGACAGGTGCAGGCGCAGGGCCTCGTGATCGTGGACGTTTCCACGCAGGAGCCCGATCTGGAAGATGTGTTCGTCCAGCTGACGAGCGACAGGGAGGCAGCGTGAGCGGCAACGGCACCCACGATGTCCTGATCATCGGCTCCGGCGCGGCGGGGCTGACTGCGGCGCTCACACTGGCCGAGCGTTGCAAGGTGCTGGTGCTGGCCAAGGGCGCGCTCAATTCGGGCTCCACCGCCTGGGCGCAGGGCGGGATCGCCGCCGTGCTGGATGCCGGCGACACTTTCGAGGAGCATATCCGCGACACGATGATCGCTGGCGCAGGCCTCAACCGGCGCGAGACGGTGGAATTCGTGATCGAAAGCGCCCCCCATGCGATTGACCGGCTGGTGGAGCTGGGCGTGCCCTTCAATACCGAAGGGGCGAACCTCCACCTCACGCGCGAAGGTGGCCATTCGCACCGCCGGATCGTGCATGTGAACGATGCCACCGGCTGGGCAGTGCAGATGGCGCTGCTCAAGGCGGCGGAGGAACATCCCAACATCACCCTGCTGCCCAATCGCAGCTGCATCGACCTGATCACCGGCAAGAACGAGCTGCGCTATTCCGGATCGGGCCGGGTGTGGGGCGCCTATGCGCTCAACAGCGAGACCGGCCATGTGGAGGCGCATACGGCGCGCGCCACGATCATGGCATCGGGCGGGGCGGGGCGTGTCTATCAATTCTCCACCGCACCGCGCGGCGCCACGGGCGATGGTATCGCCATGGCCTGGCGCGCCGGGGCCCGCGTCTCCAACATGGAGATGATGCAGTTCCACCCGACCTGCCTCTACAATCTGGAGATCAAGAACTTCCTGATCACCGAAGCCGTGCGCGGCGAGGGCGGGCGACTGATCAATCCGCGCACCGGCAAGCGCTTCATGGAATTCTATGACCCGGAACGGCTGGAACTGGCCCCGCGCGACGTGGTCGCCCGGGCGATCGATTCGGAAATCAAGCGCTTCGGGCTCGATTACGTCCATCTCGATATCAGCCATCAGCCGGCCGAATTCGTGCGGGAGCATTTCCCCAACATCCACGAAAAGCTGCTCGGCCTGGGCATCGACATGACCAGTCAGCCGATCCCGGTGGTGCCCGCGCAGCATTATACCTGCGGCGGCATATTGACGGACCTCACCGGCCGCACCGATCTGCCCGGGCTCTATGCCGCTGGCGAATGCAGCGAAAGCGGGCTGCATGGGGCGAACCGGCTCGCGTCGAACAGCCTGCTGGAATGCTTCGTCTTCGGAGAAGCGGCGGCAAAGGATATCCTCGCCCGGTGGGACAGCTTCGATGCCCCGCCGCAGGTCCGCCCGTGGGATGAAAGCCGGGTGACCGATTCCGACGAGGAAGTGATCATCAAGCAGAACTGGACCGAGATCCGGCGCTTCATGTGGAACTATGTCGGCATCGTGCGCACCACCAAGAGGCTGGAACGCGCGGCCCATCGCATCAAGCTGCTGACCGAGGAAGTGGACGATTATTACGGCCATTTCCGCGTGACGACCGACCTGATCGAACTGCGCAATCTGCTGCAATGCGCCGATCTGATCGTGAAGAGCGCGCTGAGGCGGCATGAGAGCCGGGGGCTGCATTACACGCTGGATTATCCCGGAATGCTGCCCGAGGCGGTGGATACGGTGCTGGTGCCCTAGGCACTACGGGTGCATCCCGCCCTTTCACTCGTCAGGGCTGCAGATCACTTCCCATACTGCCCCGCCAGCGCCTCCGCCACGCGGCCGATCAGTTCCAGCGGTAGCGGCTCCTTCAGCGGGAAGGCGAGGTTGCCTTTTGGCCCGCGCCAGGGGGGCAGTTCCTCCACCAGCGCGGCGGGCTGGGTGACGGGCGGATAAATGCCGATGTGCTTCCTGAAGGCAGCGAAATAGAAGAACACCCGCCCCTTGCGCAGGGCCGGCATCCGATAGGCGATGCACCGCTCCGCCCCCGTCACGCGGCTCTCGGCCTCCGCGCGGATGGCTTCCAGCAGGGCGCGAATCTCCTCCGGCTGGTGGGCGAGGTATTCATCATGCGGATCGGGCCGGTCCATGGGGCTTCCTGCGCTGTCGGTTCGAAACGGGGCATATCCGCACTTTTCGGCGCAGCAAAATTTCCCGGGCCGATTCGATTGATTCAAAGCCCCGACAGAGAACATTTCACATGAAAATTTTTGCCCGGATTCATTTTGACTCTTGCGCCCCGCGCCAGCCCAGCTTTGACCGCGCGTCGCGCTGTATTGCAGGGGCAGGACACCGAGTCCTCACCACGTAATATATGGTGAATCGCGAATTTAAGGCCTTGCGCCTGATTCCCGGTAAAAGCACTATGCCTAGGTCGAAAGGCGAGGGGCACCCACAAGACCTAGTTTCCAGCGCGGATGGCGAATCGTTCTCCGAGCTTTGAAATTCGATCGTTTGGGAAGCCTTCCGGCCATTCGGCTGGGGACAGGTGGGGGAAAAGTAATTCCCTGCCCGGCCTCGCGACTTGGTAGTCTGGCCGCTTGGCCGCCGATTCGAACGAATGCGGAACACAGGTGTTGAAACCGACGCCTGGAATGATCAGATCGGGGGGCTCGTATATGGATTTCAGGACTGGGGACGGAGCTGCGATGGGGCTCGATGATGTGGACGCACCGGCAGCCAAGGATGCCGATGGCGCGCAAGCCGATGCAGGCAAACACCCGGGGAAGGCAAATGGCCCGATAATGACGATGGACAGCAAGGATACAGCCACCGAGACTCTGGTGGAAACGGCCGCCGCCAATGCGCTTGCGCAGGCGATGACGGCCGCCGCCGCTCCGCTGGACGATTCCAAATCCGTCCGCGCGCGCCGCTTTGCCGTAGTGACCGACAGCCGCCGCGATGCGCTGCTGACCGATTTCGGCAAGGAAACCCTGACCGACCGCTATCTGCTGCCCGGCGAGGATTTCCAGGACCTGTTCGCCCGCGTAGCCGATGCCTATGCGGACGATGCCGAACACGCCCAGCGCCTGTATGATTACATTTCCAAGCTGTGGTTCATGCCGGCAACGCCGGTGCTGTCCAATGGCGGCACCAATCGCGGGTTGCCGATCAGCTGCTATCTCAATTCCGTGTCCGACAGCCTCGAAGGCATTGTCGGCACCTGGAACGAAAACGTCTGGCTGGCCAGCAAGGGCGGCGGCATCGGCACCTATTGGGGCAATGTACGCGGCATTGGCGAGCCGGTGGGGCTCAACGGCAAGACCAGCGGAATCATTCCCTTCGTCCGCGTGATGGACAGCCTTACCCTGGCGATTTCGCAGGGTTCGCTGCGCCGCGGTTCGGCCGCCTGCTATCTCGATGTCTCCCATCCGGAGATCGAGGAGTTCCTTGAGATCCGCAAGCCGTCGGGCGATTTCAACCGCAAGGCGCTGAACCTCCACCACGGCGTGCTGCTGACCGACGATTTCATGGAAGCCGTGCGTGACGGGCGCGAGTTCGAGCTGAAGAGCCCCAAGGACGGTTCGGTGCGCGGCAAGGTCGATGCGCGCAGCCTGTTCCAGAAGCTGGTGGAAACCCGCCTCGCCACGGGCGAGCCCTATATCGTCTTCTCCGACACGGTGAACCGGATGATGCCCAAGCATCACCGCGATCTGGGGCTGAAGGTTTCCACTTCCAACCTGTGTTCGGAAATCACCCTGCCCACCGGCAAGGACCATCTGGGCAACGATCGCACGGCTGTGTGCTGCCTCTCCTCGCTCAATCTCGAGACCTGGGACCAGTGGAATTCCGACAAGCGCTTCGTGGAAGACGTGATGCGCTTCCTCGACAATGTGCTGCAGGATTATATCGACCGCGCGCCCGACGAGATGGCCCGCGCCAAATATTCCGCCGGCCGCGAACGCTCCGTGGGCCTCGGCGTAATGGGCTTCCACTCCTTCCTCCAGATGAAGGGCATCGCGATGGAAAGCGCGATGGCGAAGGCGTGGAACCTCAAGATGTTCAAGCATATCAGCGCCAAGGCTAATGAAGCCTCGATGCTGCTGGCCGAAGAACGCGGCGCCTGCCCGGATGCGGCCGATCAGGGCGTGATGGAACGCTTCAGCTGCAAGATGGCGATCGCGCCCACTGCGTCGATCAGCATCATCTGCGGCGGCACTTCCGCCTGTATCGAGCCGATCCCGGCCAATATCTACACGCACAAGACCCTGTCGGGCAGCTTCGTGGTGAAGAACCCCTATCTGGAAAAGCTGCTGCAGGCCAAATCGAAGGATTCCACCAATGTGTGGAACTCGATCCTGGAACGCAACGGCTCGGTCCAGCACCTCGATTTCCTCTCGCCGGAGGAAAAGGCCGTCTACAAGACCAGCTTCGAGATCGACCAGCGCTGGCTGCTCGAATTCGCGGCCGACCGTGCGCCCTTCATCGATCAGGCGCAGAGCCTCAACCTCTTCATCCCGGCGGATGTCGACAAGTGGGACCTGCTGATGCTGCACTATCAGGCGTGGGAAAAGGGCATCAAATCGCTCTATTACCTCCGCTCCAAGAGCGTGCAGCGAGCGGGCTTCGCCGGCGGGGTGGAAGCGGACAACACCGCCGACGCGCCAAAGATCGAACTCAGCGCCAGCCCGACCGATTACGAGGAATGCCTTGCCTGTCAGTAGGGTGGGCCTGTCAGTAAGAACTGGCCGGTAAAAACGGCGAACCGAAATCAGGGCGAGCGGCGCTGCGGAACCATCCGCGCCGCTCGCCCGTTTCGTTCCAGTCAGGGCACCGGGGGATAGGATTATCCCGAGGAGTGCCTGAAATGCCCCTTTACGTTCCCCAGACGATGCTGGCCCTTGCCATCCTATTGACGGCGGGGACCGGCGTGTGGCTGCTGATCAATGCGCGCGCCGTGGCGCGCCTGTTCCGGCGCAGCGATATTATCGAGCCCGGCCCCCGGCTGGGCCGCCAGATTCCCCCGCCGCCCCGGGGCGTGGTGCTGGCCATGCTGGTGGCGTTCAATGTCGGCTGGCTGGGCAGCGTCGCCATCTGGAGCTGGGCGATGACGGATGAGGCGGTGCAAGTGGTGGATGCTGCGGGTTAGGCCGCTGCCTTTTGGCATTCGCATATAGGCGGGTGCCAGCCTCCGGGAGGGGCCGGGCAGGTTCAAAGCCCGATATTGCCCGATCTGCCGCATAGTACTATAGCGTATTACGTATGTAATACAGTTGCGGAGCGCTTCGTGAACGGACTGATCGGCCTTGGGGGGACGCTGGCCATCCTCCTGTTTGTCGGGGGCGTTATTGGATTTGCCGATCGCCGCCATTTCGCTCCCCATTGGCTGGTGGTGGCCGCGCTGCTCGTGGCGCTTAACGACATCTGCCTCACCGGCGCTTACGGCCTGCTTCCAGATTTCATCGGCGGCGCGTGGAATTGGCAGGGCAAGCTGCTTGCGCTCTGCGCCACCCTTGCGGTTGCGGCGCTTCCGGCATTTGGCTGGGTTCGATCGGGCCTCACGCTCCGGCAGGCGGCCGGCAGCCTGAAGGCCTCGGTGCCGGTCGCGGCGCTGTATTGTGCGTTCTTCCTCGCCATTGCGCTGGTCTTTCCGGGCGGAGGGGGCAGCACGGAAGATGTCGCCTTCCAGCTGACGATGCCCGGCTTCGAGGAAGAGCCCTTCTATCGCGGCATCCTCCTGCTGGCGCTGGACCGGGCCTTTCTTGCCAGAGTGCGGTTCCTCGGCGTGGACTGGGGCTGGGGCGCCGTGCTCTCCTGCGGGCTGTTCGGCATGGCCCATGCCTTCGGCTTTGGCGATGGTCAGTTCTCGTTCGATGCGATGACCATGGCGCTTACCGCGTTGCCCTCTTTCATTGCCGTGTGGCTACGCCTCAGGACCGGAAGCCTGCTGCTGCCGGTGCTGCTGCACAATTTCGGCAATTCCCTGTCGCTCCTGATATGAATTCTGCCTCAGGATTCCTTGCCCTTGGAGAAGCGGATGCCTTGCCAGCCCGCCACTCTCCGCATTAGCCTGCCCCTGCCGTCCGGATGATGGCCGCACCAATGGGAGATATGCCATGCTGACCCAGTCCCTCCTTGTCCGGCGCGCGCGGCCGCTTGTGGCGGGGGCAATCCTGATCCTGCTGGCCGCCTGCGCGCGGCAGGTTCCGGAAGCGGTCAGCCACGGCGCAGATGTTCCCAGCTTCTGGTGGGGGCTGTGGCATGGTTTCATCTTCCCCTGGGCCTGGATTGGCTCGCTCTTTTCCGACCGGATCGCCGTCTATGCCGTGCCCAATTCGGGCGGCTGGTACGATTTTGGCTTCTTCCTGGGCATCACCATGCTGGGTGGCGGGTCCTTCTTCGGATCGAAGCGGCGCAGGCGCGACTGAGCGGCTCCCCGCCCGTCCGTTACCATCCGCGACATTTCGCGGCTTGGTGATGGGGCGCGGCGGGCCTATTTCAGGAAAACGGAATGCGGAGTGGGCTAGGCCCGCGTTTCCCTTGAAAAACGAAACGCAACCAAAGGCATAGTCCCATGCGCAAATGGCATCGCTGGATCTCGATCTTCTTCGGGGTCTTCATGGTCTGGATCGCCGTCACCGGCATCCTCAGCCAGGTCTTCGTCCTGTGGCCCAGCGGCACGGAAGGTCCGCCGGCCATGCCCGCCACACCGGAAGGCTTCACCTGCCCCGAAGGCTGGCGCTGCATGCCCGCAGCCGAACCTTCGGGCCTGCGCAGCCTTGTCGGCCTGATGCACCATCTCCATTCGGGGGAGAGCTTCGGGGCCATCGGCACGGCGATCTCGGTCCTCTCGGGCTTCGCGCTGCTGTTCTTCGCCATTTCGGGCCTGTGGCTCTACATCCGCATGTGGCGCCACCGCGCAGGCCGGGGGCTGAAGGGCGGGATGTTCTGGAAGTGATTTTCCGTAGCTTGCCGAATTGCTGAATCATGTTAGCCCTCTTCGCAAGAAGGGGGCTGACATGGTGGAAGGCGTGATCGGGGCGCTTGGGCCGTTGCCAGGGATGGCGGACGTTACTGCATCCCTCACTCTGTCCACCATCGGCATGTTCGGGGGCGGCGCACTCATTGGTTTCTTCGCCCTGACATTCCCGCGCCTGCGTCATCTCTTCGCCAGGTTCAGGCTGCGCCGCCGGCTCAGGCGTGACAGCTTCATGCTGCGCGATGAAATGGCCGAATATCGCTACGGCCAGGAAGAAGACGCGCCTGCGGAGATCGAACTGGATCGGCTTGTGCGGTCCATGCTGGTGGGCGCAATCGCCGTTGGTGGCCCCTCCCTGCTGGACGAACTGGGAATGCAGAGCTGGTACACGGCGGGCGGCGGGATGATTTTCGCCGGTTGGCTGCTCGTATGGACCTGGCGCAGGTTCAACGACCCGCCAGAACTGCAGGAACCGCTGGTGCCAGATGTGACAATCCCGCAGGAAGCGGTGCTTGGCGCTCTCTCTGCAGTGGCCATTGTGACCTTCGCACTGGCGATGCTTATGTGGGTGGTTTTCTGAGCCACAGATAAATCGCTTTATCCCCGCCGAATCATTCCCCCTTGCCTTCGAATCCAAGGCATGATTCCCTATGTTGGCTGTTCGCATAGAACGCCCACGGAGACACAACATGTCGCTGCTCGAAGCCCGCAAGACCTACAAGCCCTTCGAATACCCCTGGGCTTACGAGTTCTGGAAGCGTCAGCAGCAGGTGCACTGGCTGCCCGAGGAAGTGCCCCTGGGCGAAGACTGCCGCGACTGGGCGCAGAAGCTCTCGGATCACGAGCGGAACCTGCTCACGCAGATCTTCCGCTTCTTCACTCAGGCCGACGTGGAAGTGCAGGATTGCTACCACGAAAAATACGGCCGCGTGTTCAAGCCGACCGAGATCAAGATGATGCTCACCGCCTTCTCCAATATGGAGACGGTGCATATCGCGGCCTATTCCCACCTGCTCGACACGATCGGCATGCCCGAAAGCGAATATGGCATGTTCCTCGAATATGAGGAGATGAAGGCCAAGCACGATTACCTGCAGGAATTCGGCGTCGATACGGACGAGGATATCGCCCGCACGCTGGCCATGTTCGGCGGCTTCACCGAAGGGCTGCAGCTGTTCGCCAGCTTCGCCATGCTGATGAACTTCCCGCGCTTCAACAAGATGAAGGGCATGGGCCAGATCGTCACCTGGTCGATCCGCGACGAATCGCTGCATTGTGAAGGCATCACCCAGCTGTTCCACGCCTTCTGCGCCGAACGCGGCTGCCTGACCAAGGCGGTGAAGGACGATATCATCGATTGCTGCCAGAAGACGGTGCGCCTGGAAGACGCCTTCATCGATCTGGCCTTCGAACAGGGCCCGGTGCCGGGCATGACCGCGAACGAGATCAAGCGCTACATTCGCTACATCGCCGACTGGCGCCTTGGCCAGCTGGGCTTCAAGCCGGTCTACATGATCGAGGATCACCCGCTGCCCTGGCTCACCCCGCTGCTCAACGGCGTGGAACACGCCAACTTCTTCGAAACCCGCGCCACCGAATATTCGAAGGGCGCCACCAAGGGTAACTGGAACGAGGTCTGGTCCAGCTTCGACCAGCGCCGCAAGGCCAAGACCGGCGCGAACGATTTGGCGGTTGAGGAAGGCGAGCCGGATATGTTTGGTGAGACGCCGGGTGGTGCTGGGGCGCAGGCGGCGGAGTGAGGTAAATGGCCGGGGCAGTTGATGACCCATCTCCCAGTTTTCGGTCTCGTGCATTTTGCTGCCCTCATTGTAGGCAGTTCGCACGACAGAATTGGGGGCAAGCTGCGCAAACTGGCCTTGAAGTAGGCTCAATACATTATTCGTCTTTCAATGTTTACAGCGAGAATGTATTTCTCTCCAAATGCGACGCTTGTGAACAAGTAATGGTTTGGAAAAATGGGGTTGCAATTTGGCCCCATACGAGCTTGCCTCCAGAGGCTCATCCGGATTTTCCAGAAGAAATAAAGGGTGACTACGAAGAGGCTCGTCAAATATACAATGCTTCACCTAGGGCAAGCGCAGCGCTTCTTCGCCTTTGCCTCCAAAAGCTTTGCAAAAAATTGGGGGCTTCGGGCGAAAATATAAACAGTGATATTCAGCACTTATACGATGAGTATGGTTTGGGGCGCCGGGTGCGCGATTCGATGGATATATTGCGTGTTGTTGGAAATAATGCGGTTCACCCGGGGGAGATTAATTTAGAAGATAACAGGGAAATTTCCCTGGGATTATTCCGAATAATCAACTTTATAGTCGATAAGGCAATTTCTGAGCCTGCTCACGTGGATTTGATATTCTCTCAGCTTCCGGAAGGTGCAAGAGAGGCAATCGCCCGTCGAGAAATTCGAGCAGGTGGTAGTGCCCGCCCTCCCCTTGAAGAACCGTCAAATTAGTTTGGGGCCAAATTTTGAGAGAAGCCCTCGTGCCGCAATGATGCTCACGCAAAGGCGTCAAGGGTGTGTTCCCGGCTCCCAATCCCGTGAACCTCGGCTGCGCGGGGATGACGAAGGTTTGATGGGATGGCGAAGATGGCGCGGGTCTGACTAAGGATCGCGCGGGGTTGCGACGAGTGGGCGTGACGCGGGTTCTTGGCGCCTTTGCGTGACTCCAGAAATTATTCGCGCAGAGAACGCCGAGAGCTGCGCCTGGACACAACCCTCTCTGCGTCTCTGCGTGAACCAATTCCCCGCTCACCATGGGCACTGCGCTCAATGTTTCGTCATCCCGGACTTGTTCCGGGATCCCGCTATTCCCTTGTAGAAAGCTGGACCCCGGCACGAGGCCGGGGTGACGGTGTATGGTGAGGCAGGCCTCATTCGTCATCCCGGCGAACGCCGGGATTGCTGGCGGCCGGACGCCAGGCTCACAGCGGCCCCGGAACCCCCGCCTGCGCGGGGGCAGGCAAGTCCGGGACGACGGGAGGGGAGTGGCCCCGGAATTCCCGGGGCAGCATATTTGTCGGGAGCAGAAGTGCGGACCGAAGTCGGCGGGAATGGTGAGGGAGCGAGCTTAGTCCTGTGTCACCGCAATTCGCCGGAAGCGGCGTGTAACCGCAAGTCGCTCGGGAGGCGTAGCATTGCCACGCCGAGGCAAACGAACCAGGTGAGGAACAGCAGAAATCCCATCAGCCGCAGGGGCACGAGCGCCGGAACCAGGAGGCTCGGCAGGCTGAGTGCGACCGACAGAATTCCGAGAATGCCGAGGATGCGCCAGCGGCCCCCGCGGCAATACAGCGCCCAGGCCACGATCGCCGTGCCGACCGCGGCAATGAGATCGCCAATCAGCATGAGTACTTTGACGATCTCTCCCGAAGCGGCGCCCGCCGCGAGCACGGCCAATTTTTCCGGGCCGGTCCCGCTGGCGAATTCTTCCGGCAGGCGGCTGGCCAAGGCCAGCTCCATCGCATCTTGCAGCACCGTGATCACTGTGCCCGTGTACCACGCGAGAATGCCGAGCCAGATATAGGAGCCTGCACCTGGAACCAGCCAGCGCCAGCCAAGCGCTGCGCCAAGGCCGAGGGCTGGCGCCAGCAATGCCAGGCTTTCCAGCAGCAGGGTTTCATGCCCGCGTTCCGCCATGCCTTGCAGCGTGGCGGGATCACCGAAATCGATGGCCGCAGGCCCTTCGCCGCCAAGCGCGATACCGATTGCGATCGTCGCCAGCAATGTCGTGGCGGAAAGGAGCGCGAAGACGCCACAAAGGCGTGGAAGCGAGACATCCAGCATAATGCCATTCCCCATGCGGGAGGAGAGATTTACGCCGCGCGGAATGCCGCGCGCAAGTGAATTGCCCCGCCCGGGACGGCGCGATATCTCCTCATCCCGGCAAGAGAGCCGCCCTCGGCCCTCAGCCTTTGGCCCTCAACTCAGACCAGCCACGTCCCAGGATTGGGCATGGGCGCCTGCTTCTGCGCGTTCACCAGGCTCATCACGCTGCGTATCACCACCAGCACGGCCACGGCGGGCAGCACGATCAGGCCGATCAGCACGAACAGCAGTACGAAGCCCACCAGTCCGCCGATCAGCCCGATCCAGAAGGTGCGGATGAGATATTCGTAATGCGAAACCTCCCACGCCGCCTTCGGCTCGCCCTTCCAGACATAGGCCAGCACTACCCCCACCAGCGCAGTGACGCCGGTGATGAAGGAGGCCAGATAGAGCAGGCTGATGATCGTCGGCTGATTGAGGTCGAAACCGCTCGCCGCGGGGGGTTGGGTCGGGGAATTGTCCATCGCGGGCCTCCTGTTCCGTTGGCGGAGCGTAACCTATTTGCAAGGCGGGAGGAAGTCGGCGACCTAGTCCTCCAGACGCCGCAGGGTCAGCCCTTCGGGCAGGGCTGCGGAGGTGAGGTCGAAGCGGTCTTCCTTCACCGGCAGGCGGGCCACTTCGCCGCTTTGCGATTCCCAGGTCAGCACCATGGCGAAGCCGGTGATGCCCTTGGCATCGTCCACCCCATTGGCGGCCCACAGATCCAGCCGGTCGCCATTCATGCCTCCCTCCGGGTCCGGCTGGTCGAGCGCGAGCGAAAGCTGGGGCGTCCATTGGAAATTGCTGCCGGGTTCGGTTTCCAGCAGCAGCCGGTCCACCACCCTGTCGCCGTCCGCCAGCGTCACGATCCCGGCCGCATCGGGCCAGCGTTCAAGGTCCACCCCCTCGATCGCATTGGCCGAGATATAGCCGAAGGCGCGCGTCACGGGCGTGTTGGGGATGCTGGCATAGACCGGATCGGTGCTGGCGGCGAAGGCCAGCTTTCCGCTCCAGGCATAATAATGGCGATAGGTGTTTTCCGCCCCGCAGCAGCCATAGAGGGTGGTGCGGTAATAATCGTCGATCCGCTCCCCCTCATTGCCATTGTCGCGGATGGTCCAGAGGGTTTCACTGTAGCCACCCCTGGGGCCCTGCTTGCGCGCCTTCACCGTCAGCTCCGATGTCGGCCCTTCGGCCCCGGCGAATTGTTCGGAAGCCACGCGCTCTTCGAATAGCACGCCCACCAGATCGGCGCTGCCGGGGGCGAACAGCCGGTCGAAAGCGAATGTGGTGTTGATTGTGCGCTGGGTCGCCATGTCGCCCTCGCCGCTTTCGCTGGCGGTAGACTGGGCGGTGAAGTTCGCCGCTGCGTCCTTCGCCGCCGCGGGGGCGGAGAGCAGTGCCGCAGCCGCCAGAAAAGCCATGCCAAGATGATGCCCGCGCAAATCCATAAAGTGCCCCTTCGCCCGATGATCCGACCCGGCATGGGGATAGCGCGATCCCGGCCGGGCGCAACAATGCGATGGGTGCAGGGCGCCGCAAGGCAGATGGTGGAACCTATCGGCCATACGCGCCGTTAGTGTGGCATAACCCGCGGAAGATAAGGAGAGCGATATGCAACCTGTCACCATGGAAGACCGGCGCAAGGAATTGCGCAGCCTGCTCCAGCAGATGGAGGAGCATCCCGAACGCGACTGGAGCGAGCAGACAGTGCGAGTGAATGTGCTGCGCGAAATGCTCGCTCGCCATGAGGCCGGCCTGCAGGCGGCGCAGGAGGCCGGGCTCCACGCCTGAGCCCGCGTCCGCGCGCGGTAATGGCAAGGGAATTGCACGCCGATTGCGCTGTGGCGCAAGCGGCGGCGGTGGAGTATTCTGCTGCCGGAGCAACCCAAGGAGACCCTTATGACCGAGCCTGCGTCCAAGTCATCCAATCGCCTGTTGCTGTTGATCGCCGCCCTCGTGATCGTAATCGCCGCCGCCTGGTATCTGGGTGTGTTCGGCAAGCCGGAAGAGGCCAAGACCGAACTCAAGGCCGACGTCACCGATCTGAGCGGTGGGGAGTTGATCGTGACCGAGCCGACTCCCGGCGAAGTTCCGGTGAATGTGCCCGACACGCCGATGACCAACGTGCCGCCTTCGGCCAGCCCCTCGGCGCAATAATCCCTGACCACTCGCGGGCAGCATGGGGAGGGTTCGTTAACCGTCCCCATGCTAGCCGCAGGGCCATGCTCGGCCCCAGAATCACGACTGTCTTCGCCAGCCGCTGGAAGGCGCTGTGGTGGGCCGCCGCCGTGATGCTGACCGCCTATTGCTCGATCCCCGCGCCCGAGGATACGCCCGATCCGGCTGCGCAGCAGGCGCAGCCCGAACACGTCAATCCCTGGGCGATCAAGAAGACCGACCAGAAACAGCAGCAGCAATGATGCGCGCGGATTAGCGGGCCGTCACAGCTTCTCGGCCAGCAGGAATTCCGGCGCATCGGCAAAGCCCGCGAATTCGGCCATGACTTTCTGCACCGTTTCCCCTGTCATGTCCTCGCTGCCGAAACCGGCGAGATCGGGCACGTCGAACAGTTCGACATATTGCACGCTCGGCTCGCCCTCGCCCACCAGCAGGCCCTGAACGCGATAGGTGTCGAAGCTCTTCACCCGCTCGATCCCGCGCATCGTGGGCTGATCCACATCCTTCACCCAGCTTTCGAAATCGGCCTGAGTGACCTCCGGCTTGAGACGGTATTTGATGATGATCGTAGCCATTGATTGCCCCCTTGGATCGGCGATTCGCCGTGTAATACTCCGGGGCGGGAGACTATCGCGCACGGCGGGTCTGGCAATGGGGGCAGCGCGCCCTTCCCTATGGGCCACCGAGGCGCTAAGGCCCCGCCAACCCTTAGAGAGGCAAGGTTGTGGAGGCACGCGCGATGAGCGTCAGCGAAGACAAGACGATGCTCGCCAAGGCGGAAACGCTGATTGAGGCGCTGCCCTTCTTCCAGCGCTATGCCGGGCGCACTTTCGTGGTGAAATATGGCGGTCACGCCATGGGCGATCCCGAAGCCGCGCGCGACTTTGCCGAGGATATCGTGCTGCTGAAGGCCGTGGGCATCAACCCGGTGGTGGTGCATGGCGGCGGCCCGCAGATCGGCGCGATGCTGAAGAAGCTGGGCGTCGAAAGCACCTTCGTCGACGGGTTGCGCGTGACCGATAAGGCCACGGCGGAAATCGCCGAGATGGTCCTTTCAGGCGCAATCAACAAGGAACTGGTCGGCTGGATCGCCAATGCAGGCGGCAAGGCCATCGGCATTTCGGGCAAGGATGGCGGGCTGGTGACGGCCAGGAAAGTCACCCGCACCACCAAGGACCCGGAAAGCAATATCGAACAGGCAATCGATCTGGGCTTCGTGGGCGAGCCGAGCAAGGTGGACACCAGCCTGCTGGAGACCGTCAGCAAGGCCGGGATAATCCCGGTGATCGCCCCCATTGGCGCGGGCGAGGACGGGCATACCTACAATATCAATGCCGATACGATGGCGGGCGCGATCGCGGCGGCGCTGGGCGCGGCGCGGCTGTTCCTGCTGACCGACGTTCCCGGCGTGCTCGACAAGCAGAAGAACCTGCTGACCGATCTGACCCCGGCGGATATCGAGAAGCTGCAGGCCGATGGCACGATTTCGGGCGGGATGATTCCCAAGCTCGAAACCTGTGTCCATGCGGTGGAGGCCGGCTGTGAGGCGGCGGTGGTGCTGGATGGCCGCGTGCCCCATGCCATGCTGCTGGAATTCTTCACCTCGCGCGGCGCGGGCACGCTGATCCGGGCGAATTGATGCGCGCGTGGCTGGCTCTCGGCTTGCTGCTGGCGCTGGCTGCCTGCCAGCAGGCGCAGGAAACGCCGTCCGGCGACGCCGCGGGCGAGGCGTCTTCCGCTGCGGTCGATGCTTCGGTGGCGCCTGTGCCATCCGCCGCTCCCGCGACGTTTGCTCCGCTGCAGGAACGTGAGAATCCTGACCGGGTGCTGGCGTGGTTTTCGCAGCAGCTCACCGATGGCAAATGGGATGATGCCGCGCTTGCCTGGCGCAAGGGTTCGATGGATGGCGCGAAGCTGAAGGCGCTGATGGGCGACGCGCCGAGCCCGATCTTCGCCTTCGGCCATGGCGAGGTGGAGGGGGCCGCCGGCTCGCTCTATTACGAATTGCCTGTCACGCTGGTTGCCGATGGCGGCAGGCTGACCCGGCAGGGCACGCTCACCATGAAACGGGTGAACGATGTGCCCGGCGCGGAAGACTGGCAGCTTGCCTGGCATATCGAAAAGCTCGAATGGACCCAGTGACACGCCCGGTTCTGCCGAGGCGCGTATTATGCGGTTGATACACTTGGTGGCGCTCGGCTAATCAGGCCGCCCGCGTGACTGCCTGGAGGAATTCTGGATGGTAGCCCAGACGCTGCTGGAAATCGTGCTTTACCTGATGTCGATCGTCACGGTCATTGTGATCGTGCAGTTCGTTCTCAGCCTGCTCATCTCGTTCAACGTAGTGAACATGCACAACAATCTCGTCGCCTCGCTGTGGCGGGCGGTGAATGCCATTCTGGATCCGATGCTCAATCCGATCCGCCGGATCATGCCCGATACCGGGATGATCGACTTTTCGCCGATGGTGCTGCTGATCCTTCTGCGCATCTTCGCAATCGTTCTGTCCAATCTCGGGAGTTAAGCATGAGTGCCGCATTGATCGACGGTAAGGCCTTCGCAGAAGGGCTGCGTCAGAAGATCGCCAAATTCGCCGGCGAATTCGAAGCCAAGGCGGGCCGCAAGGCGGGCCTGGCCGTGGTGCTGGTGGGCGAAGATCCGGCCAGCCAGGTCTATGTCCGGTCCAAGGGCAAGGCCACCGTCGGTGCCGGCATGAACAGCTTCGAATACAAGATGCCTGCCGATTCCACCGAAGAGGCACTGATCGCCAAGGTGAAGGAACTGAATGCCGATCCCGCAGTGGATGGCATTCTGGTGCAGCTGCCGCTGCCCAAGGGGCTGGACGAGCAGGCGGTGATTTCCACCATCGATCCCGACAAGGATGTCGATGGCTTCCACATCATCAATGCCGGGCGTCTTTCGGTGGGCCAGAAGGGCTTTGTGCCCTGCACGCCGCTGGGCTGCCTGATGCTGCTGAAGGACCGGCTGGGCGATCTGTCGGGCAAGGATGCCGTGGTGATCGGCCGTTCGAACATCGTCGGCAAGCCGATGGCGCAGCTCCTCACCGATGCCAACGCCACTGTCACCATCGCGCATAGCCGCACCGCGAACCTGCCCGAAGTGGTGAAGCGCGCCGACATCGTGGTGGCCGCCGTGGGCCGCCCGGAAATGGTCAAGGGCGACTGGATCAAGCCGGGCGCCACCGTGATCGACGTGGGCATCAACCGCGTGGACGGTGAAGACGGCAAGACCAAGCTGGTGGGCGATGTGGATTTCGATTCCGCCCGCGAAGTGGCAGGGGCCATCACCCCGGTGCCCGGCGGCGTCGGCCCGATGACCATCGCCGTGCTGCTGCGCAACGCGCTCGTCTCGGCCTATCGCCGCGAAAACATCGCGCTGGACGAAGAAGCACTGTAGGAAAAGACTGTCCGTGCTGAGCCTGTCGAAGCACCGCTTTTTCTTTTGCTCCGCGAGGAAGTAAGAACAGCCCTTCGACAAGCTCAGGGCGAACGGAGGTAGGGTCAGTGCCAGGTTTGAAGTCCGTTCTCCCGTTTGCACTGATCCTTTCCCTCGCCGCCTGCTCCACCGCAGGCGGTCCGGGGGGTGGCCCCGGCGGGCGAGGGCCATATCTGCGCCCATCGGCCAATCCCGGGCAAGTGGTGGCGACCGAACTGGGTTTTGCCCGCATGGCGCGGGAAAAGGGGCAGCGCGCGGCTTTCGCCGAATATGCCGCCAAAGGCGCGGTGATGTTCGCGCCTCAGCCGATTTCCGTGCAGCGCTGGCTGAAAGAACAGAACGGCCCCGAGGCCAAGCTTGCCTGGGCACCCCATCAGCTGTGGTCGAGCTGTGATGGATCGGTCGCCGTCACGAAAGGCGGCTGGACCCTGCGGGATGGAGCGGCCGGCTATTTCGTCACCGTGTGGCAACGCCAGCGGGACGGCAATTATAAATGGGTGGTCGATTTCGGAGATACGCTGGCCCAGCCGCTGGCGGAGCCGGATCTGGTGCAGACCGACGTGGCCGATTGCCCCGAGCGATCTCCTGGAATCGGGCGGGCGCAACCTGCGCCGCTGGCCCCTGTCGCGGCCGATGGTCTTTCCGGCACCGCGAATGACGGTTCGCTGATCTGGCGCGTGGATGTCGCGCCGGACTTCGCGCGGACGATCCATGTCTCGCTGAAGCGAGGCGCGGGTGTAGAGGAAGTCTTCAGGAGCGCGGTTGCCGCGCCTGCCGACCCGTCATGATCGAACTCTTCATCTCCGCCTTCGTCACCCTGTTCGTGGTGATCGATCCGCCCGGTTGCGCGCCGATCTATGCCGGGCTTTCGGCCGAGGCGCCGCCGCGCCAGCAGCGCAGCATGGCGGTGAAGGCGGTGTTCGTCGCCACGCTGATCCTGCTGGGTTTCGCTTTGTTCGGCAAGCAGCTGCTGGCCGCGCTCCATATCGAACTCGATTCCTTCCGTATCGCGGGCGGGATCATGCTGTTCTTCATCGCGATCGACATGGTGTTCGAAAAGCGCACCCAGCGGCGCGAGGAACGGGCCGAGAAGATCCGCGCCCATAATTCCCAGACCCCCGAGATCGAGGATATCTCCGTCTTCCCCATGGCCATGCCGATGCTGGCCGGGCCAGGCGCCATCGCCACGGTGATGCTGGTGGTGGGCGAAGCGCGCGGCGTGGAACAGACGCTGGTGGTGCTGGGCGCGCTGGCGGCGGTGATGGTGCTCTCGCTCCTCGCCCTGCTGCTGGCCGCGCCGCTGATCCGGCTGGTGGGGGCCAGCGTGGAAGCCGCGATCACGCGCCTTTTGGGCGTATTGCTCGCGGCGCTGGCCGCGCAATATGTGATCGACGGGCTGCGGGGCTCGTTTGGAATATAGATCCTCTCCCTCGGGGGAGGGTCGACAGGCTCACTGCATCGTCATCCGGTCATCCATCCCGTCGTGCCGGCCGAAGAATTGCATCAGCTGCACCAGTAATTCGCAGCGCACGCGGATGTCCGGGGCCTCCAGCAGGGCCTGCTTGGCCGCCGCGTCGAACGGGGCGATCTGGCTCACGCCGTTGATCAGGGCCGTATCATCCAGCCGGGCAACCGAGTCCCAATCCACCGAATAGCCCTGCCGGTCGGCGAAATCGCGGGCTTCATGCTCGAAGCTGGCGCGTTCGGTGTGGCTCAGCACCTCGTCGGCTTCCTCCAGCAGCTCGGCTTCGATCTGGCGGAAGGGCGTCTTCACCTCCAGCTCGCGCACAAGACGGAAGCGGGATTCGCCTTCCAGCACGATGTTGAAGCGCCCATCCTCCAGTGCCTCCACTTCGCCGATCTTGCCCACGCAGCCGATCGCGAACAAAGGCGAGCCTTCGGAGGCGGCCTGTGGCTGGATCATGCCGATCCGCCGGTCGCGCGCCAGCGCATCGCTCACCAGCGCGCGGTAACGCGGCTCGAAGATATGCAGCGGCAATTGCAGCCCGGGAAGCAGGATCACACCCGAAAGGGGGAAAATCGAAAGGCGGGAAGCTGCCATCGCGCCGCTGCGTCAGCCGAACAGCAGCAAGGAAAGCTTGCGGCGGGTGGCGGCCACCCAGGGATCTTCCAGCCCCACGGCCTCGAAGATCTGCAGCAGCTTGGCCTTGGCCGCGCCTTCGTTCCATTCCGGCTCGGCGCGGATCATGCCCAGCAGCGCATCGGCTGCATCGTCGCGCAGCCCGGCGGCAAAGGCGGCCTGCGCATAGGCAAAGCCGGCGTCCATATCGGCGGGGTTCGCTTCGGCGGCGCTGCGCAGGGTGGCCAGCTCGCCATCGTCCTGCGGGGCGGCTGCGGTCAGTTCCAGCAGCTTGCCCGCCTGGGCCAGCGCGGGATCGGCCTTCAGCTCTTCCGGCAGGGCATCGAATGCGGCGCGCGCGCCATCGGTCTCGCCCAGTTCCATCAGCGCGCGGATCAGCCCGGCCTGCACCTGCGCATTATCGGGCGCCATTTCGGAAAGCTGGGCGAAAATGCCCAGCGCCCGTTCGGCATCGCCGCCAGCCAGCGCTTCCTCGCCCATGGCGACGATCTGCGCGATTTCCTGCGCGGCCGGATCGCCGGCCCCGGCATCGACCGGCAGCTTCTCCAGCAATTGGTCCAGCATCTGGCGCAGCTGGCTTTCCGTGCGGGCACTGGTGAGGTCCGCCACGGGCTGGCCGCGGAACAGGGCATAGACGGTGGGGATCGACTGCACGCGGAACTGGGACGCGATGAAGCCTTCCTCATCCACATTCAGCTTGGCCAGCACCACGCCCTTGTCGGCATATTCGGCGGCGACCTTTTCCAGCACCGGCGTTAGCGCCTTGCACGGCCCGCACCATTCCGCCCAGAAATCGAGGATGACGAGCTTGGTCATCGACGGTTCGACCACATCCACGCGGAATCGGTCGACCGCTTTCTGCTCTTCGAGATTGAGGCCCAGGCTTGCCAAAAGGATGCTCCCGCAAATGCAATATAGTTGGTCCCTAATGTGGACCTTCGGGCGGATTTGTGAAGGGGTTACGGCGATTGGGGCGCCAATGCGAAATTCCCTTCGCCCGAGGCGATTTTCCCCTTGCAGGGTAGGGGAGCCGATGCTAACCGCGCGCCTCCCCACCGACACATCGGGTCGGTAAAACGCCAGTGAGCGGGCGTAGCTCAGGGGTAGAGCACAACCTTGCCAAGGTTGGGGTCGAGGGTTCGAATCCCTTCGCCCGCTCCAGTTTCTCCAGAAAAATCAGATGTTTGATTAAAGGGCTTCGGCCCCGAAATGGGCGTTTTCCGCATCATCGTCCACTCATCGTCCACGCCTTTTCGGCAAGAATGGCGCACGATCTCGTTCGCTGGCGTATGATCTGAGCCCAAGGGGAATGCTTTCCCCTGCCGGTGAGCCGCGCTTCGCGAGTCTCCCCGGACCCCTTCGAACGGGGCTGCCGCCCCGTAACGCCCCGCCAGAGGGAGAGTGCCGCCGGTTGGCCGTGACGGGTTTAGCACGGTGAGAGAGGCTCGCCGTCAGCCCGTCATGGAGACCTGCCATGACCCGAACCAACGGATTGGCCGAGCGCGCCGACGTCTATTCGCGCATCACGGGCGAGATTGTTTCTGCCATCGAAGCTGGCGCCGGCGATTGGCGCATGCCCTGGCATCACGACGGCGCCGCCATCACCCGTCCCGAGAACATCGCTTCATCAAGGCGCTACCGCGGCGTCAACATTCTGGCGCTTTGGATTGCCGCACAGGCGTCCGGCTATGGCAGTGGCATCTGGGGAACCTATCGCCAGTGGCAGGCCGTAGGCGCGCAGGTTCGCAAGGGTGGACGCGGCACCACCGTCGTGCTCTGGAAGCAGGCGGCTTGCCGAGCCGATGACGATCACGATGAGGGCGATCCGCGCCCAGGCCAAATGTTCGCCCGCGCGTTCACCGTGTTCAACATTGCCCAGGTCGACGGATATGAGCCGGAACCGGCGACCTTGCTGCCCGAGAGCGAGCGCATCGCCCATGCCGAGGCATTCGTCGCGGCATTGAAGATACCGATCACCGAAGGCGCCTATGACGCCCATTACCGGATCGACCTCGATCAGATTTTCATGCCGCCTTTTTCGGCGTTCCGCGATGCAGTCGCCCAGATGGGGACGATTCTCCATGAGTGTGCGCACGCGACAGGGGCAAAGCACCGGCTCGACCGCAATTTCGACGATCGGTTTATGTGCAATTGGCTGCCAATCGAAGAAGCCTGCGCCGAACTCACTGCGTCGTTCGTACTGGCGGACCTCGGTATCGCGCACCATCCGCGACCCGATCATGCCGCATATGTGGCCTCGTGGCTCTCGGCCCTGAAGAATGATCCGCGCGCGATTTTCACTGCTGCCAGCAAGGCCCAGCAGGCGGCCGACTGGATGTGGGCACAGCAGCCCCAGGCCGAGGAGTTGGCGGCATGATCCTCGTCACACCAGAATTGCGCGACCAACTGCGCGCCAACCACCGCGCCCGCTGCGAGGCGCTTCGCCGCGGCGAACCCGAGCCGGACACGATGCCGGTGGTCCGTTTCTTCAATCCCCTTGGCCCCGCCACCTGGCTCGCCACCGAGCTGGATGAGGACGGGATTCTCTTTGGACTCGCCGATCTCGGCTTCGGCTGTCCGGAATTAGGGAGCTTTGCCTTGGAGGAACTGGAATCGATCCAGTTTCCTTTCGGTCTCGGCATTGAGCGCGATGTCCTCTTCGAGGGCGAGTTTCCGCTCTCGGTTTATGCCGAGGCAGCTTCCCGCGCCGGATCGCTGGTCGAGGGTGAACGCATCCTTCGCCGGGGATCGGCGCGGGGCGCGAGCACGCCGTCACCGTAACGCCGAATCGCTGGCGAGCGATCTCAGGCGCCATCATCTTCGCGAAAACGGTCCATTTGATGCATGCGCTCGTGCAGGATGGTGACGATCCCGACGTCGCCGTCGGCGAGCAGCCGCCAGTAGATAAAGTGATGTTCGTGGCGGCAATAATAGCCATCGACGCCGAATTCGGCCGGTATCGCGCGCCAGAGCAATTCGCGGCGCGTGATCCGGTCGAAGCAGGCAAACAGACTGCGAATATAGATTTCTGCCTGCTCCTGGCCCCATGTGTCGCGGGTATAGACGAAAATCTCGTCAAGCCGCTGGCCCCCGATTGCCGAAACACGGAATGCCGTCATGTCACGCCCGGCGATTGCGGGCGATCACGGCCTCGGCATCCAATGCACCATAGCTGTCTTCGGGGGCAGCGAAGGCGCGCGTCAGCTCCGCTTTCAGGCGCTGGAACTGCTCCGCCTCGCTCCTCTCCTTGTCGCGTCGAATCAGGTCGCGCACATATTCGCTGACATTCTCATAGGCGCCCTGATCGCCGACATTGGCCGCGACGAACTCGCCCAGCGCACCGCTGATCCGGACATTGAGCGTGATCGGCTTGTTCATGCGAGCCTCCTTCCGTCCTTATATAGTTCAATATTGTGGACGCCAACAAGGGGAAGCCTGGCGGAAGCGTCGGCACAGATCATCTGCTATGTCATGGGTCGCAGCTTTGGAGTCGCCCATGCCCAAGAACCGCATGACCTTCCACGATCCCCGCGACGAACTGCCGCCGGTGACCATCGAAATCCTGAAAGGCGACATGCTGCGCTTCACGCAGGTCGATCGTGAGGGCCGCACCAATGTCGTCACTTTCTCCGAGCGTTTCGACATTCGCCGCAGCGTCTTCGATGTCGTGGCACGGCCAACATCGCCGCTCACAGTGGAAGGTTGAGCTGGTTCACGTCGGGAGGCGCTGATCCATCCAGCTTCTCAATGATCATTGCCGCCAGTGCATCGGCGGCCCGCTCGCGCATCCGTTCGTCCGGCATCGTCAGGCCGACGCGCGCCCATCCAGGCGCCGCCAGCAGAATGGAGGACAATTTCTGTCGTTCGATTCGTTCCATTGATGCAATGAGAACAAATAGCGAACTTAATGGCAAGAGCATTAATGCCGACCGGCGGTATCGGAGCGTCAGGTAGCGTTACGGCCTGCCTGCGGCAGGCCTTGAGAGGGAGAGGGAAGCCCTTGGCTTCATGACGGGCTTGGAGCCGGGAGAGAGTCTCGCGGCGGCCCGTCTTGGAGATGCCCCATGGCCAAAGCGCCTCAGAAACTCGTCCTCAGCGGCTCGCGCGACATTCCGTTCGACCGCCTGCATCTGTCCCAGTCCAATGTCCGCCAGGTGAAGGCCGGCGTATCGATCGGCGAACTGGCCGAGGATATCGTCCGCCGCACGCTGCTCCAGAGCCTCAACGTGCGGCCCATCCTCGACGCGGAAGGCGAGGAGACCGGCCAGTTCGAGGTGCCGGCCGGTGGCCGGCGATTCCGGGCGCTCGAACTGCTGGTGAAGCAGAAGCGGCTCGCGAAGGATGCGCCCATTCCCTGCGTGGTCAAGCCAGCCAATGATGTCGTCTCCGCCGAAGAAGACAGCTATGCGGAAAACACCTTCCGCGAGCAGCTTCACCCTCTCGACCAGTTCCGCGCCATGCGGGCGATGGTGGACAAGGGCCAGGATATCGAATCGATCGCCGCACACTTCCTCGTGACGCCGACCGTCGTGAACCAGCGGCTGAAGCTTGCGAAGGTCTCGCCCAAGCTGCACGAGGTCTATGCCGAGGACGGCATGACGCTGGAGCAGCTCATGGCCTTTTCCGTCTCCGACAACCATGAGCGCCAGGAACAGGTCTGGGAACTGCTCGCTCACAGCTACAACCGGTCGGGCGCCTACATCCGGCAGAAGTTGACCGAGAACAGCGTGCGCGTCGGGGACAAACGGGTGCGGTTCGTTGGGATCGAGGCCTATGTCGAGGCCGGCGGCGGCGTGATGCGCGACCTGTTCGAGGAGGACGATGGCGGCTGGCTGACCGATCCCGCGCTCCTCGACCGGCTCGTCCCCGAGAAGCTCCAGGCCGAAGGCGAGAAGATCGGCGCCGAGGGCTGGAAGTGGGTCGCGACCGCCATCGACCTGCCCTGGGGCGTCACCAACGGCCTGCGCGAGATCGACGGCGTGCCTGTCCCGCAGACGCCCGAAGAGGATGCGCGGCTCGTCGAGCTCGAGGCCGAAGCCGCGAAGATCGAAGCGGAGTGGTCCGACGATCCGAATGTGCCGGACGAGGTGCATGAACGCATTGCCGCCATTGATGCTGAGATCGGCGCCTTGGTCGAGCGCCCGATGACCTTCGACGCGCAAGAGATGGCTCGGGCCGGCGTGTTCGTCTCGATCGACGTGGATGGATCGCTCTGCATCGAGCGCGGCTATGTCCGTCCCGAGGATGAGCCGGTCATCGAGAGCGAAGACGGAGAAGCCGATGCCGTTTGCGGCGTCGGCGGCGCCTCTGCCGGAGAGGAAGGCGATACGCTGGCTGGCACGGCCGAGACCAATGTCGTGCCGATCGGCGCGGTATCGGGCGGGGACGATGAGGAAGATGGCGAAATCCTCAAACCCCTTCCCGATCGCCTCGTCGCTGAACTGACCGCCTGGCGCACGCTTGCCCTGCAGGACGCCTTCGCACAGAACCCGTCCACGGCCTTCGCTGCGGTGCTGCATGCGTTCGTGCTCAGCGCCTTCTACACCTACAGCCGCGAATCCTGCCTGGAACTGTCGCTCAGCAAGGTGTCGTTCGGTTTCGCGCCTTCGGGCTTGCGCGACAGCACGCCGGCCAAGGCGATTGCTGAGCGCCACAAGCGCTGGGCCGACCGGCTGCCGGACAGCGACAAGGAGCTGTGGGACGCGCTGCTTCAGTTCGACGGAGCCGAACAGGCCGCCCTGTTCGCGCACTGCGCCTCGCAGGCACTGAACGCGCAGCACGAGGTGGTGCCGAAGTATGACAATGGCCGCATCTCGAAGCACAGCGTCGAGCGGCGCATCGCGCACAGCCATGTCCTGGCGCGCGCTGTCGGCCTCGATCTGGTCGGCGCGGGCTGGCGTCCGACCGTCGAGGGCTATTTCCGCAGCGTGACCAAGCCGCGCATTCTTGCCGACATCGCCGAGGCCAAGGGGCCGAAGTTCGCCGAGATGATCGATCACCTAAAGAAGGGCGACATGGCGAACGAGGCCGAGCGGCTGCTTGAGGATGCCCGTTGGCTTCCCGAGCCGATGCGGACGCCCGAACTGCTCGATGCGCCTGCCGACGATCCGGCAGCGGAGATCGAAGCCGCCGAACTGCCTGCCTTTCTCGATGACGATGCCCAGCCGGTCGACGTCGATGATGACGACGGTGAAGGCATCGCGGCAGCGGCCTGATACCCGGGCGGGGCGACCTCGGTCGCTCCGTCCATCCTCTCTTCCATCAATCGAGCCCGGCGCATTTCGCGTCGGGCTTTCGCATTTTCAGGAGACATAGGATGCGAACTTCCCAGATCGATACCGCGACGCCGGATGAGCTAGCGCTCGTGTTGCTGCTCGCCCTCCAGCGGCTTGGGCAGCTTGGCCGCACAGGCGCCATCGCTCTCGCGCGGCGTATCGAGGACGACGACGCAGATTTCGACGAGGCGGCCGAATGGATCGCCGACATCGTCTCCGGTGGCCTTCGGGAATGACCCAGCGCCACCGTTCACCCTGTTTTAGCCAATCCCCGAAAGCCCGATCCCTGCATCGGGCTTTCGTATTTCAGGAGATCCGCAATGACCGACGCAAACCAGCCCGCCATCGACATGGCGGCGATCATGCAACGCTTCTCGCAATGGGAAGCCGGTGCCACAAAGCTCGTTCCCGAAAACAAGGCACGACTGTTCGCCTGTCTCGCTTCGGCGGGCATCACGCTCGTAACCGTCACTTTCGACGGCTATGGCGATAGTGGCCAGATCGAGGATGTCGCCGCATTCATTGGCGATCAGCCAGCCGAATTGCCCGACGTCACCGTTGAAGTGAAGAGGCTGGACCATGGCGCTGACCAACCCGTGGCCAACTGTCTCTCGTCAAGCGAAGCGATCGAGGACCTCGCCTATGGCCTGCTGCGCCAGACGCATTGCGGATGGGAGAATAATGACGGCGCTTATGGCGAGTTCACATTCGACGTGGCCGCCGGGACGATCGCGCTCGACTATAATGAGCGGTTCACCTCGTCCGAAAACTACGCGCATGATTGGTGAGGAGGCGGAGATGGGACATTGCTATCACCATGAGCTTTCCTCGGTCCGCAAATGGGGCGGCGAGCCGGAAGACTATCTGCCGCTCCACCAGTGGTTCGATGAATCCAAGGCGATCACCGCGGATTTCCGGCATCGCGCGCTACGTCATCACGCCGAGGGCATCTTCATGCTCGAGCGCTTCTTCGGCGCGACGATCACCGTTTCGACGGGACGCGTCGTCCCCGTTCGCCTGATTGGGGAGCAGCATGTTCGCGAGGATCTGGGGTTTATCCCGAGCTTCGCCGATTGGGTGCGCTGCATCCGGCCCGAGCCCTGGATGGGCCGTGCGCAGCCGATCCACCGCGACGTCGATTCGTTCGAGGCCGTCGCTGCCTGACAAACGGCGCTCGCGCATTGTCAAACAACCACTGCCCTCGGAGCCCATCGCCGGGGGCAAAACATATCAAGGAGCCAGACGATGGCCGACTATTACACTCCGACCGTGGTCGAACCATTTATTCCGCTCAGCGCCATGCTGCCGATCGAACGCCTGTTTCTCGCCCAGGTGTTCGATGAGGAAATCGCTGACGAGACTGCCTATTACTACAGCGAGGAGGGCGCCAACGACCTTATCTTCATGCCCGCTGGCGATGTCCGGGCGGCCCTTGACACGGCCAAGCCCGACACCAGCCGTCTTGCGCAAAAGCTGCTCGACGAGCAGCCCGATGCGCTTCTTGGCGAGGATGACATTGAACTCGACATGTGCGGCGATCTCTGGGCCGACGTGCTGCAGGACATCGTGCGCCGCTCGCCAGACCTCGATCATCTGACGGTGACCATGGCCTTCACCTGTTCGAAGATGCGGGTCGATGGCTTTGGCGGGCTTGCCATGCTGATCACCGCCGAGACCATCCGTTCGGAATCGACCAACACGCTGTTCGACCGCTTCCACAAGGAAGCTCAGGCCAACGGGGAGATCGGTCATGGCAATCCCTGATTACGCCCGCGCCAATTTCGAGACGCTGGTGAAGGCTGCCAAGGCAGGCGACCTGGCGCTGATGGAATGCACGGAGGTGGAAAGCGGCGAGACTCGCTTTGTAATCTGCGCCGTTGGCCGCGATGAAGGCGACTATGTGATGACGCCGTTCGGTCATCTTGCCCCCGGCAACTCCTACGAAGCCTATATTCCACCCGCCTGAGCGCGCCTCGACGACCTCCCGAAGCGCGAGCGATTGATCACTCGCGCCGACGGCGCTTGGATCGGAGCGTGCGTCGCGTCGAGCGCAGGTTGAACCAGCGGAATCGCAGATCAAACCTGCGGTCCCGCTGGAATGCAGCGAATATCTCTGCGGGATTGCGCATCGGCAGTTCGGGACACTTCCGCGCGGCGATGTCGCCGCGCAGGAACTCGAAGAGCCGCTGGAGAACCAGCTTCGCTTCTTTCACGTCGCCTTCGGCCAGCATCTCGTCGATATAGGCCTGCAGTACGATCGGCGCCGCTGCGAGTTGCCGCATCGCGACATCATCGTGACGGCCGAGCGTCACGACATTGGCCACGCGGCTTTGCAGGCAATGCAGCGGATGCATAACGGGGAGCACGAGTTCGTCGACCCCGTCCCCTCGTACCGGCACGATCAACTCGACCGCATCACGTTCGAGTGCATTCGCCTTCACGCCAATGACGTCACTGAGAAAATCAATCTCAAGGTCGATTCCGTCGATGGTCGCGGTCACGACCGCTGAATTTGGCGTGTGATCGTCCGGGCCGGGATAGTGGACTTCTCCGTTCAAGGCATCGGCCAGCTTCTTCGCGGCATGCCGATGACCGAAATAGTCGAGATCCTTTGATGTGAAGGGGCCAAAGGCGATCAGCTCGGGGCGTCCTGGGGCATAACGCTCTGCCCACAGATTCAGTGCCTGTCCGCCGACGATGAACGCATTATCCTCCAGTCCGAGAACGGAGGCGAGTTTGATGACAGTCGTTCGAGCCAGAGGCTCCTTGCGCTCAGCGGCCAATCAGACGCCGTCTGCGGATGGATGACGCCGCGATATCGAGCGAAGAAAAAACACCATTGGCAGCGCGCAGTTCTTCGCGCGAAACATGGCCATTACGCAGATCAGACTCATCCCTTGTGCGCGAAGCTTCCTTCGCACGCTGATGATCCGAGAAGCTGTAACGGCCAATATGCTGCATGTTTTGCTCCGTCGCCATTCTAGCCGATAGGCCTTAGCAGTCAATGAACGCGTGCAATCGCCGGGATTTCCTTGCCTTATGATGTAGGCGTCCCGGGCGGCCTGCACCAGTCCATGCAAATTCCGCCGACTTTGTGGATCGATCCGCAACTGGCGCGGTCGAAAACGTTCGGCATCGAGAATGCGTCAGGCGAGAGGAAGAGTCCTGACCGGGAGGGGGAACCCGGCCGGGCCTCAAAAGGGAGAGCATCCGGCGGGCTTCACCTGTCCCGCTCTCCCGGAGACCTTCACCCATGACCCATATCCTGACCGACGCGGCGCTTCGCGCCGCGCCCCTTGCGTCTGCGTCCGGCTTCGGCGCGCGAGCCAGTGCCCTGCACACCGCCGCGCGCAGCCTCCTGTCGGCGCTCGAGGCGGGCCGCGCCATCGATGCGGCGCAGCTCCGTTCTGCCATGACCGACGCCTTTGGCGCGAGCGATTCCAACGGCGCCTGGGACTGGAAAAGCGCCTACGACGCCTGCGAGGCCGCCGAAATCCTGTTCCTGCGCCGTTATGGACAAGCAATTGTCGGCCGCGCGGCGCCAAGCGCGCTGGTACTGATCGAGCGCATCGCCGCCTTGATGCCCACGCACACCCGTCGCTCCGAGACTTCGCAGGCCCTGCAACAATTCTCGACACCGCCTGGGCTTGCCTTCGTCGCCAGCGTGGCGGCTTCGATCAGCCCCGGCGATCATGTGCTGGAGCCGTCCGCCGGCACAGGCATGCTCGCCGTCCATGCCCTGCTGGCGCGGGCTGGGCTCACGCTCAACGAGCTCGGCGAGACCCGCGCGGAATTGCTGCGGCTGCTGTTTCCGGACGCGCCAGTCTCGGGCCATGATGCAGCCTCGATCGACGATCGGCTGCCGTCCGCCGTCTGCCCGAGCGTCGTGCTGATGAACCCGCCCTTCTCGGCGGTGGCGCATGTCGAGCGCACCATGAAGGACGCGGCGCTGCGCCATATCGCCTCAGCGCTCGCACGTCTGGAACCGGGCGGCCGCCTGGTCGCGATCACCGGAGCAAGCTGCGCCCCCGATGCGCCGGCCTGGCGCGACGCCTTCGCGCGGTTGCAGGAGACGTGCCGCGTCCTGTTCACTGCTGCCATCGACGGCAAAGTCTATGCGAAGCATGGTACGACGATAGACACCCGCCTGACCGTTATCGACAAGCTGCCGGCCGAAGATCCCAGCCAGTTTCCCGAAAGCGCGGGCGTCGCGCCCGACACCGCGACCCTGCTCGCCTGGGTCCAGGCCCAGGTTCCGCCGCGCTCACCCACCACACCGTCACCAGTCGCTGCCCTGCCGGTCACGGCATCGGCTTCGCCAGCCCGGACGAAAGTGCGCGCTGCACCGACCGTCTCAGCGCCTTCGTCGCCCGAGCAGGAAGCGGTCGAACTGGCCTACGACACCATGGACTGGATGCCGCCGGCCGAACGCCTGGGGGACAGCATCTATGAGCCCTATGCGCTCCAGTCGATCGCGATCCCCGGCTCAGCCAAGCATCCAACGCCGCTGGTCCAGTCCGCGGCGATGGCTTCGGTCGCGCCGCCCAAACCCTCCTACCGCCCGCATCTGCCGCCGCAACTCGTGACGCTCGGCATATTGTCCGACGCCCAGCTCGCATCCGTCATCTATGCGGGCGAGGCACATGGTAGGCATCTGTCGGGCGCGTGGAAGGTCGATGCGACCTTCGATGTCGTTACCGCCGCGCCAGAGGACGCCGAAGACACCGTGAAGTTCCGGCGCGGATGGTTCCTGGGCGATGGCACCGGCGCGGGCAAGGGCCGCCAGGTTGCGGGCATCATTCTCGACAATTGGCTCAAGGGCCGCCGCCGCGCGGTCTGGATTTCCGTGTCGGATCGCCTGCTCGAAGACGCCCAGCGCGACTGGTCGGCGCTCGGCCAGGAGCGGCTGCTGGTGACGCCGCTCTCGCGCTTCCGCCAAGGCACGGATATCCGGCTCGCGGAAGGCGTGCTGTTCACCACTTACGCCACACTCCGCTCACAGGAACGCGGCGGCAAAAAGTCGCGGGTCGAGCAGATAATCGAATGGCTGGGACCGGACTTCGACGGCGTGATCGTGTTCGACGAAGCCCATGCCATGGCCAATGCCGCCGGTGGCAAGGGCGAGCGCGGGGATGTCGCACCCTCGCAGCAAGGCCGTGCCGGCCTGCGTCTCCAACATGCACTGACCGATGCACGGATCGTCTATGTCTCGGCGACCGGCGCGACCACGGTCCAGAATCTCGCCTATGCCCAGCGGCTCGGCCTGTGGGGCGGGGAGGATTTCCCGTTCGCGACACGGGGCGAATTCGTCAGCGCGATCGAGAATGGCGGGGTCGCCGCGATGGAAGTTCTGGCGCGCGATCTGAAGGCGCTCGGCCTCTATGCCGCCCGATCGCTGTCCTTCGACGGCGTCGAATATGAGATGCTCGAACACAGGCTCACGAGCGAGCAGGTCCGCATCTACGACAGTTTCGCGTCGGCGTTCGAGGTGATCCACAACAATCTGGACGCCGCGCTCGAGGCTGTAGGCGTCACCAGCGCGACCCACGGCACCTTGAACCGGCAGGCCAAGGCTGCCGCGAAATCCGCCTATCAGGGAATGCTCCAGCGCTTCTTCAACCATCTCATCACCAGTATGCAGACGCCCAGCGTCATCGCCAGCATCGAACGCGATCTGGGCGCAGGCCTTGCCGCCGTGGTGCAGATCGTCTCGACCGGCGAGGCCTTGCAGGAACGCCGCCTCGCCGAAATCCCGGCCGACGAATGGAATGACGTCTCAGTGGACATCACACCGCGCGACGGCGTTCTGTCCTACCTCCAGCGCAGCTTCCCCGTGCAGCTCTATGAGCCGTTCACCGACGGGGATGGTAATCTTTCTTCCCGGCCGGTTTATGACGAGGACGGCAACCCGGTCGTTAACCGCGAGGCCGTGCGTCGCCGCGACGCGATGATCGAACGGCTCGCCGCGCTTCCGCCCGTTCCCGGCGCGCTCGACCAGATCGTCCAGCATTTCGGGACGGACATGGTGGCCGAAGTGACCGGGCGTTCGCGTCGCGTCGTTCCCCGGCGCAATGACGACGGCTCTGTTCGCTTTGCGGCCGAGAACCGTCCCGCGTCGGCAGCGCTGCATGAGACCGACGCCTTCCAGAATGACGCCAAGCGCATCCTCGTCTTCTCCGAAGCTGGCGGCACAGGGCGCAGCTATCACGCCGATCTTGGCGCCGTGAACCAGCGCCGCCGCGTCCATTATCTGCTCGAAGCGGGCTGGAAAGCCGATGCTGCGATCCAGGGATTCGGCCGCACCAACCGCACCAATCAGAAGCAGCCGCCGCTGTTCCGGCCGGTCTCGACCGATGTGAAAGCGCAGAAGCGCTTCATCTCGACGATCGCCCGGCGTCTGGATTCGCTGGGCGCGATTACCCGCGGACAGCGCCAGACCGGCGGGCAGAACATGTTCCGGCCCGAGGACAATTTCGAAAGCTGGTATGCCCGCGATGCGCTGCGCCAGCTCTATATTCTTCTCGCGCGCGGCAAGGTCGAAGGCTGTTCGCTCGCCCGCTTCGAAGCGGCGACCGGCCTGTCGCTTCTCGACAGCGACGGCGGCCTTAAGGACGAGCTGCCGGGGATCAACACCTTCCTCAACCGCATGCTCGCGCTTACGGTTGCGATGCAGAACCTTCTGTTCGAGGCGTTCGAGGGCCTCCTTGTCGCCCGGATCGACCAGGCGCGGGCATCGGGCAGCTATGAAATCGGGCTGGAGACGCTGCAGGCCGAAAGCTTCCGCATTGTCCGCCGCACGCCCATCTACACCCATCCGGGCACGGGCGCGCAGACGCAGCTTCTGACCATCGAGCGCAAGGATCGGTTGACGCCGCTGTCGCTGGAAGATGTGCTGGCAATGGTCGAGGGCAAGGGCGCGAAACTGCTGGTCAACAGCAGGACCGGCCGCGGCGCCGTCCAGCGCCGGGCGCGCAGCGTGACCGATGACGATGGCGCGGTTCATCCGCGCCTGCGCCTGGTCTGGCCGCTGACCGATAGCGTCATTCCGGCGGAAGCACTGCTGGCAAGCCAATGGGAGGAAGCCGACCGCAACACGTTCAGCGCGGCATGGAAGGCGGAACTGGCAGGACTGCCGACGCAAGAGACTTCGACGTTGCACATGGTCTCCGGCCTGCTGCTGCCGATCTGGAAGCGGCTGCCCGACGAATCGGCGCGCGTCTATCGGCTCCAGAGCGATGACGGCGAGCGGGTGATCGGTCGCCGCGTGTCTCCGGCCTGGGCGGCAAGCGTCGCCAATGACGATGGTCTGGTGCGGCTTGCCGGCGAGGAAGGGCTATCGATGCTCATGTCCGGCGAAGCCGTGCTGCATCTGGCGCAGAACCAGAAGCTCCAGCGTGTCCGCGCCATGCACGACTGGCGGATCGAACTGACCGGGTTCAACGATCTCTGCGTCGAGCGCCTCAAGGCCATGGGCTTGATCTCGGAGATCGTCTCGTGGAAACTCAGGCTCTACCTGCCGGCAGGGGCTGTCGGCGCCGATGTGCTGGACCGGCTGCTCGAACGATATCCGATCGAACGGCTCTCCACGCGTAAGGCCGCCTGAGGAGCCCCACGATGCAGAGCCCCGCAACAATCATTGCCGAACGTCTCGCCGAGAATGCGGAGAGCGTCTGTCGCCGCTACTTGTCCAACGGGCACCGGGAAGGCCGCTACTGGCTGGTCGGCAACGTTCACAATACGCCGGGGCGAAGCCTCTATGTGCGTCTGGCCGCGTCCCCCGATGGGCGCGGCCAGGCCGGCAAATGGACCGATGCACAGAGCGGCGATCATGGCGATCTGCTCGACATCATCGCCATCGCGCGGAATTGCCGAACCATGCGCGAGACGCTGGACGAGGCCCGGCATTTTCTGAGCCTGCCCATACCGCCGCCGTCCGAGGATAAGCCGGTTAGACGCAGCAAGGCACCGACCGGCACACGGCAAGCAGCGCAGCGGCTCTGGGCGGCATCGAAGCCGGCCGCGGGCACGGCAGCGGCCGCATATCTCGCGTCCCGGCAGATCATCGATCTCACCGGCTGCGAGGCGCTGCGCTTTCATGGCAACTGCTGGTATCGCGCGTCGAAGGGTGATGCACCTGATACGCGTCCCGCATGGCCGGCAATGATCGCGGCGGTCACCGATCTCGACGGCAGCGTCACCGGGGTTCATCGCACCTGGCTGCAACTGGGTGGCTCCGACAAGGCCCCGGTCGCCTATCCACGTCGCGCCATGGGCCATCTGCTCGGACACGGCGTTCGGCTCGGGCGGAGTGACCCGGTCATGATGGCGGGCGAAGGCATCGAGACCATGCTGTCGCTGCGCCAGGTCATGCCGCTGATGCCGGCGATCGCCGGGCTCTCGGCTGCGCATCTCGCCGCCATCCTGTTCCCGGTCATGCTGCGCCGGCTCTATGTCGCACGCGATGCCGATCCTGCCGGTGCGGGGGCGTTGAAGACGCTTGCCGAGCGGGGAATTCCGGCGGGGATCGAGGTCGTGCCGCTCGAACCCAGGCTCGGGGATTTCAACGACGATCTTATCACCTTCGGACGGGAGCGGCTCATTGCGAGGCTGCGGGATCAACTCCGGACGGAGGATGTAGAGCACTTCCTGATGCGGGAGTAAGGGCTGGACTGCGGGGAACGTCTCTGGTCGCGGGTGATTGCCATCATCACCGGCATCTTCGAGACGCCGCGCGCTCGTGCCTTCGGTAGAGGGCGACTGCGGCAAATGGTTCGGGACGGCAATGGCGACCGGACGACTATTTTCCGCCGAACCTTCGGTTCTTTGCATCGCGAGGCAAAATAGCGGCCCGCCCGCCATCCTTCGCTTCGCTCCGGCCGCGCCCCAAGGGCGCGGTTCTGTCCCGACCCACCTGCCGCCTGCCGTCGCCACGAAGGCCGCGAGAGGCGCGGCTGTCAGATGACGGAGATATTCGATGGCGACCGACCCGGACGATGGACACGAAGCGCAGCCCAGCTCCACGGCCTACCTGCTTCAGGAAATGCAGCTCTATGGCTACCGTCCCTTCGAGGACGAACCCGACCATCGGCCCTTGCCCGATGATCGCATCGCCGGCGGCGCCATCGCCGAGATATTCGACGCGCTGGTTTCCTGCCTGATCGACACACGGATCGAGCCTGACCTTGAGGGTCTCGCCTGGGGCATCGTCAATGTCTTCCACCGCGCCGGCGAGCGGATCGAGCGCGAGCTCGACGACAACGAGCAAGCACAGAAGCGGCTTCAACGCGAACAGGACGGCAGCGAGGTGAAGTCGGTCGAGCTGGAGCGCAAGATCGCCGAAGGGATCACCATGATCGAACGCCGCGACTCCATGGAGTTCTTTCGCGACGCCGCCGCCGATCAGTTCCGCGTCCATATCCGCAAGCCGTGGCTGCCGCGTTCGGGACCAATGGTGAACCACAAGGCGCTGACCTCGGCGGTGCTCGACAGCCGCAAGGCGCTCGGCACGCGCGCTTGGGAGAAGCAACGCGTCTTCGACCCCGAGGGCGTGCGCATCGCCTTCACCGGCGGCGCCGACTGCAACGACCATCAGCGCATCTACGCCGTGCTGGACAAGGTTCATGCCCAGCTTCCAAACCTGATCCTGATGCACGGCGCAACGCCGACCGGCGCCGAACGCATAGCTGCCTGCTGGGCGCGCGACCGGGGTGTGCCACAGGATCCCTACCGGCCTGACTGGAACCGGCACAAGAAAGCCGCGCCGTTCAAGCGCAACGATGCCATGCTGGAGAAGATGCCAAAGGGCGTCATCGTGTTTCCGGGCACAGGCATCCAGGATAATCTCGCCGACAAGGCTCGCAAGATGGGCATCAGCGTCTGGGACTTTCGGAATCGGGCGGGCGATTAGGTCGGTGCGAAGGTGGTCACGATGGGACGTGCGGGCTGCGGGTGCCAATCCTTCGACCCGAGTCGATGACAATCCCGATTTGGCATCTGGGGAATGACTGAGATGTCGGACGATCCGGAACGGCTCCTTTCAGGCGCGCAAATCGGGTTAGCGGACGTTCCGGGCGACGAACGGACCTGTCAGCTTCGCGCCCGATCAAAGTCGTAGCTGGCCGGGAGGCGGCTGTCCGAAATCTCCCGATCGCAAATGTCGGCAAGGGCCTCAGCGCGTTCCTCTAGATTTCGTCGCCGGGCCAACCCATCGCGTGGTCGCCGAGTTATCCCAAGAGATGCGGATGCATCAATTCAACTTGTCTTTTATGGGTGCAGGCGCAGCGCTATGGTGTACACTTGTTAGAAAGCCAACCGGTTCAGAGAGCGAGCAATTGTCTTCAAAATTCAATTGGATACATTTTAGCGATATCCATGTGGGAGTGGGCGATCAGGACTGGCTCTGGCCCCGTTCAGACTTTCTACTCATGAACGATCTCGAGAGAGTTCATAAAAGAGCGGGGAATTTCGACCTTCTGATATTTTCGGGAGATCTGACTCAGGAGGGTAGTTCGGAGGAATTCGACCGATTTACAGAAATTATCCGGCGCATTATTCAGCGCCTTGCCGAATTCGGTCCTGTCCCCAAGTTGATTACCGTCCCAGGAAATCACGAT
Source organism: uncultured Caenibius sp. (assembly GCA_963662855.2). Classification (GTDB taxonomy): domain Bacteria; phylum Pseudomonadota; class Alphaproteobacteria; order Sphingomonadales; family Sphingomonadaceae; genus Andeanibacterium. The sequence goes on along the minus strand of CAXXWL010000003.1, from coordinate 787,948 downwards.
TTACAGCGCCCGCCGCCTGAGAGCGCCGGCGGTGCAATGCTGCGCAAATTTGCTGGCCAGCCCGAACTGCACAAAAGCTTCTGGAAGGAATATCAGGATGGGTATGCACCCGCTGAGGGCGATCTATCGTACAAGAAATTCATCGACACGGCCTTCGCGCCCTATCTTTCATGGCGCGATGCCGTTGTGGCCGAGGGCCTGCACGCCAAACCTACGGCGATCGGATATCTGCCGGGGGACGCTTCGTATAAAATCGAATGCGAGGGCGGGGCATGCGGCGTCGTCGGTTTGAACTCTAGCTGGCTTCAACTCGGAGCCGGAGACTATGAAAAGCAGCTGCATGTCGATCCGCGGCAATTGCATGCTGTGACCAATGACCGACCCGATGAGTGGTCCGCCGCCAACGACTTTAACCTCGTGATCACGCATCATCCCGTGGAATGGCTGCATCCGGACTGCGCTGGCTATTGGAACAGCAACATCAATCCCCCTGGGCGGTTCGATCTGCATCTTTTCGGGCATATGCACGAACCGCGCAGCGCCAGCATCGCGCTGGGCGGAGCTGAAGCACGGCGGTCCATTCAGGCGGCCTCGCTCTTTGGCCTTGAGACATATGGCGACGGGTCGAAACAGCGAATTCAGGGCTATTCTGCCAACAGGCTCGCGGACGATGGCAGCACCCGAATTTATTCGAACTGGCCGCGGATCGAAAAAGCGCAAGTCGGGGGTGAGCGACGCATCGTTCCCGATAGCAGCCAGAGTATCGACGAAGAAACGGCTTCGTTCAAAATGGTCTGGGAATCGCCTGATCGGCCAACCACTTCGGTATCGGTCCCGCCGCCTGCCACTGTCGGAACGGTACTGGCGGATGCCAAAATTGAAGCCATTAATTTCGACCTTGCGACAATTCGTCACCACGCTCCCGATGCGCGTGCGCATGCAAAAGTTCGCCGGGTCGAATCGCAGCAGTGCCTCGCTGCCATCGAGGCTGAGCGAGCGGTGTGGCTGGTGTCCGACTGGGGGATGGGCGAGGACGGATTTATCGCGTCGATCAGGGCTGCGCGCGGAATAGTGCCAGATTCGACCTACCGGCTCGACATGTCGGCCTATGACAGCCGCGAGGCTTTCCTCGATTCCGTGAGGCAGCGCTACGCGACCAGTTTCGAAGATATTTGCGTCGCGGTCGCCGATGGCGGGCCCAATATTCTGATCCTCGATAATATCGACGTCAGCCGCGATCGGGGACTTAGTGCGGGAACGTTCGAAAAGGATATCGAGCAGCTAATCGAGATTGTGAGGGACTATGCGCCCGACACTTTGATCTTCGCTCGCACCCAGCGGCCGCCGATCGGTAACCGCATGACCTCGATCGAACTTCGCGCGCTCGACGAAGCGGATGTCGCGATTTATGTCCGCGAGAGCGAGCTTGGCGGCGAGCGCTATGGAAAGCCTGATGCCGTTTCGATCCTCTTTCGACATACGGACGGCATTCCGAGCCGGCTCGACGCGGCCCTTCTCGACCTCGAACTGGTCTCGCTCAACGACCTGTTGGCATCAAATCCCGACATCAATGAGAGTAGCGGATCGCTCATGTCCGCCCCTCCTGCGCTGGTTTCTACTATAAACGAACTCCGATATTCGGAAGATGACGGCGAATTGCGAGCCTACAGGCTTCTTCTCGCGCTGTCGGCGCTGCCGCAGGGAGAGCGGCTTACCCGTATCAGGCGCTTCGACGGCCCAAAGCCTTTCCATCTTTCGCACGCCCGACTGCTGCAGCAGAAGGTGCTGATCGACACCGCGTCGGTAAGCGCCGTCATCGGTACGGATGATGATGATGCGATGTCCAAGGCACTTGTCGTACCTCGGCCGGTTCGCGATTATGTTCGCGATACGATGGACGAGGCAACCGCCAGGTCGATCGACCGTACGTCGCTCGAGTTGTTTTTCGGCAGCGAATGGCAATCGGGGAAGATTGAATCCTCTCCGACCGGACGGCGGATTCGTTCGCCGATTTGCGACGGCTATGAAATTCAGAACGCCAGTACGCTTATCCTCCGCTTCATCAGGCGGGCACTGGCCGACGACAATGACTTGGAGACCGAAAGTGGCATCCGGCTAGCCTCGTCGTTCATTGAGAGCCTGATCAAAGGGGACCATTTCCGAAGCGCCGCATCGCTGGCCAAGGATGTCATCTCGGCGATCGAAGAATTTGGCGGTCACGAGAAAGAGCTGAATATCCTGCGCTACGAGCATGCCCGCAGCTTGCGTATGCTAAGCCGTCATGACGAAGCGCGCGAGGAATTTGAACGGCTCGATCACGGTGGCCTCAGCAATTGGCAGCGTCAGGCATCCGAGCTTGGGCTTGCGCTCTGCTATCATTCCCTCGGAGACAAGGAACGCGCAGTGAGCACAGCCCGGCGCGCGATCCAGATCGACAGAAAATCTTCGCGGGCGTTGCAGGCCGAAGGCATCATTGCCGAGCAAATCGAAGATTATGATGCGAGGGTGGCTAAACTCGAGCGATTGCTGGCGAAAGCGCGTAAGGGCGAACATCACACGGTCGTTTCGAACTTTCTACTCACGCTCGCGCAGGAGGCACGCCGCGCCGGAAAGGCGAACGCAAGCGACCGGCTCGCTGAGATTGTGAAGCCGGGGTCGAAATCCGACAATTACAATCGTGCGCGGGCCATCGTCGAGTTTGCGCGCAGCGCCGGTCGCCCACTCACTGACCCCGAGCAAGACAGGTTACTTGAAGCCTATCACTATCTCTACCAGGAGCGGCTCTATAATCTCTTTGACAGCGGCCATGAAGTGCTGTGGCAGGTCTTCGAAGCGGCGGACGATACGGTAAATCTGTTGAACCTGTTCAGGCACAGTTCGTTTATTTGGCGACTGAACGGGCGGGAAAAGCAGGAGAAAAAATATCTCCACAAGCTCTTCAAAAAGGTCAACGATCTCATGTTCAAAGACGCCCGCGAGACGAGCCGAGATGCCGCCTATTTCGTGGTACGCGTCACCGTGGTTCTCGGGGAGGTTCGAAGCGACCTACCCGAGCTCAAGGCATTGCCACGCCAAGAAGTGAGCTTTCGGGCCGACGGGTCCGTGTGACGCCATGCACCCGTTATGTCACGCAGGATCGTGAACGGCATCCTCTTGCCCGACCGTTTCGAGATTTATCGGCCGCCCGTCAAATCGGCTTGGATGATCTCGATGTGAACCGCCCCGGGATTGCCGGAGGCCATTTGGTTTAAATTATGCGGCCATGGGTGTGTCGTCCAGCATGGCGTAGTAGCGTTCTTCGGCTTCGGCAGGCGGGATGTTGCCAATGGGCGCGAGCAATCGCCGGTTATTGAACCAGTCCACCCATTCGAGAGTGGCGTATTCAACGGCTTCAAAGGATCGCCACGGTCCCCGCCGGTGGATCACCTCGACCTTGTAAAGGCCGTTGATGGTCTCCGCCAAGGCGTTGTCATAACTGTCGCCCACACTCCCGACCGATGGCTCGATCCCGGCCTCGGCAAGGCGTTCGGTATACTTGATCGAGACATACTGGCTGCCGCGGTCGCTGTGATGGATCAGGCCGCCGCGATGGATTGGTCGCCGATCATGGATCGCCTGCTCCAGGGCATCCAGCACAAAGCTGGCATGGGCCGTCCGGCTCACCCGCCAGCCCACGATATAGCGGGCGTATACGTCGATGACGAAAGCCACATAGGCGAACCCTGACCACGTCGCGACGTAGGTGAAGTCCGACACCCATAGAGCATGTTCGGCGCCGGGGCATGGAACTGGCGGTTGACCTGATCGAGCGAACACGGCGCGGCCTTGTCACTGATCGTCGTCTTCACCAGCTTACCCCGGATCACGCCTTGCAAACCCAGTTCGCGCATCAGCCGTTCCACCGTGCAGCGGGCAATGTCGAAGCCCTCCCGCCGCATCTGCCGCCACACCTTGCGCACGCCGTAGACCTTGAAGTTGGCATCGAACACGCGCCGACCTGTTCGAACGCGCGTGCCAAGCCAGAGGCGTAGAGTATACGGTTCGTTCCCCGGGAGGTGAAGCCAGGGGCGTCGGGTCGCAGCTGACCATCTTCCAGGTAGATGGCTGGATAGGACTCCCGTCGGCGATTGTTATAACTGAGGAAGACGCCGCACGTGCGCGCGAGTTGGGACGATGTGGCTTCCGCGATCTACGACCGCCCAGTGGTGGTCGTTGGCCACTCGCTTCGTGATGAAAATGCCCGCCGCGTGCTCACACGGCGCGGCGGCGGTCCGGCCCTGTATGTTTCGCTCTTCGACGACCCGATGGATCAGATTGTGCGCGAACGATTCGGCTTGGCGACGTGCATTGCGAGTGCGGACGACTTTCTCCAGTCCTTTGAAGCCGCTACTCGAGCCGTTGGCGAGCGGGCAACGAACCGCCCAGCCTGAGCATGCAATCCCCAGGTTGCCAGCCGGGCAACCGCTCAAAAGGCTGCCGGTCAGCAGTTGCGCCCATCTCGGTCCTTGAAAGCGAACCAGCCGCTTCCCACTAGCAGACGATCAGCTCAGGCACCCGCTATGGCCAGATCGGAAATTCAGGAACGTCAGGTTACGGGGTCCGGTTCGCAGAGAGCTGCCGTTCAACGCGTCAAATGCGATGAGGGCTATCTCTGGTGGAGTGCGACGAAGTCCATCCAGGATTGATATCGATTATCTTCCATCACCTCGGGATCGGACTCACCAATTCTGCGGATGATTGCGGCCAAATCATCGCCAAAGAATTGTAGCTTGTCGCGCGCGATGACGCTGTCGATCAGGGCAAGGACCGATCGGGGATGCCGGTCGGGATGGTCGGATTTGTTGAGCTGTTGGATCACCCGATATCCGTCGCCCGCCACGGCGAAGGCCTTCGTCGCCTCGACCGCCTCGGGAAACACGTCATCGGTCGCGATCGCCGCCAACGCGAACTGCTCGGCGACGCCGTGCGATCGCAGGCTGGCTTCGGTGGGCCAGACGCGTTTGAGCCACGGCGAAATGCGTCTTTTCCAGCGGTCGTCCGGGGAGCCGGTAATGGGCTCTTCGTCCTCATCCTGATTGTCCTCTTCGCCGGCTTCCATATAGCCTGCAACCCACGCGGCCGCGTCCACCCGCATCGTTTCCGGCATGGCCCGGATCGCGTTGCGCACCGCATCGCGCTTCAGTTCGTCTGCGCCGAACGAAACTCCGACGAGCATCAGCGATTGTGCGATATTGCGCCCCCAGGCGCCCATCCGTTCGAGCCGATCGGGACGGAACAGAGGCAGAAAATGAGGTTTCAGCGCGGACCATAGCTGCGGATCGATCCGGGCCTGCCAAGCATATGCCTGCCACATGGCGATCGTCTCTTCTTCGTCCGACCAGTCGAATGAGGGGACCAGCGTCCGCGCGGTCCAGGACGGATCGATTGCGAAGAGGTACGAGATCCGGCTCGCTCCGACGACCCGCGCAAGCCGATGATCGGCGCGATGCGGCGCCATCAGCAGCTCGCCGCGCGGCGCCAGATCCTCGGGCAGTCCCTCCGCGACCTTCGGCCGTCGAGCGAACAGGGCGTTGATCCAGGCGGTGGCAATCCGCCCAATCGACCGGTTGATCGCTACACTAACCCAGTCCAGCGGAGCGTGAGGATGTTCTTCTGGTTCGGGCTGCTCCGCATCGACGGCAGCGAGCGTTCTGTCGAACAGGTTCCAGAAATGCGGCGGCTCGCCTCCACTGCGCATTTCCTTGCTCTTCGCTTCGAGCAGGTCTGATGCGGAGCGGACCATGTCGCGATTGTGGAACAGCGCGTCGGGAACGTCGGCCAGCAAACCGAGCATATGGTCGGTGATGAGGTTCGCATTTTCAGCGTCGCGCAGGCCCATGAGGCCATATTCCCAGGTGTCCGGCGGCCCGGGATCGGGCGATGCGGCCAACACTTGCAGCGCATTGAGACCGAGCCGGGGCCGAGCCTTGACGAACTGCCGCCATGCATCGAGCAGACCTTCGCGGCGATCCTGGTCACTGCGTAACCGCTCAACAAGCTCAGCTTCGTCCATCGCGGAAAGATCATCGACGCTGAAGCGCGTGTCCGGCCCCCAGCGCATCTCCATCCAGCTGCCGAAATGCGCCTGTTCGCCCGGCGCCGGGCGCCACTCGGGATAGCTCTCCCGCAACTGGGCCATATAGGCCGCGAGCGCGGGTGTCAGCGGAGGCTCACCCAATCGCTCCAGCACGACGATTCGATCGAACATGCGCCGGTCGCGCGATTTCTCGCGCTCATCGGGTTCGATCTGGGCCAACAGGTCGTCGGGCGGTCCTTCGAGCAGGCAAGCAGCCAACGCCTCACGCCCTTCCGCCTCGAGCGTGGCCCACAAATTGGCGAGCAGATCCATCGCCTCCTTGCGGAAGGTCGCGTGCCAGAGTGCGGGCGAGTCAGCCATTGAGCAGCGCCTCCAGCTTCTCGGCCGACGTGAAATTGGCGCTCTGCGTCACAGCCGCCAGCGCAAGTCGCCTGAACCCAAGATAGGGCACCCTTCGCCAGCGCACCACCCAGTGACGGCTCTCTTCGGGCTGGTCGGCGTCGATCGCCTGCCATCCACGCCAGATGAGATCATAGACCAGTGCCCAGCTGGCATGGTGCGCGTTCTGCGGGTGCGGCGGGATCGAGGGCCGCTGGACTGTGCTCGGGTCGTAGTTCGCATCGGCCTCGTCAACCGTGGCGTAGAGATCGAAGATCTGCGTGAGGAGCGCAGTTAGCCAGTCGAGCCGAGCTGCCCAGAACCGGTCAGCCGCACCGGCTTCGCTCACCGCGTCGATCCGCTCGATGAGATGCGAGAGATGGTCGTGCGCAAGTTCGACTTCGGCATCGGCGATCGTCGAGAAGCGCGTTGGGTCGACTGTGCCTCCGCTTACCGCGCGATAGCTCGGACCAAGGGTCAGATAAGGTCGCATCGCCGCCACTAGTTCGCGATCGAACCAGCCGGTGCCGAGTTTCGCGCCGAGGTCTTGCTGAAGGTCGGCCCAGGTCATGTGAGATTGGATGTCGCTCGCCCAGGTGCCTTCGCTGGCAACAATCCGCCAGAATGTCTGAAAGCCAACCGCGATTGCTGGCTCGGCTTCGAGCCTACGCCGGATGAACCACCGCAGACGCGGATGCGCGCGACGTCCTTGCTTGAGCTTCTGGATGACCCAGTTCACCAGTTGCGGGTTTTCGAAATGCCGACAAAGCCAGTATATCAGTTCGAACGCCGGATCGCTTAGCCGCATATCACGGAACCCGTCCGCCGCCTCGGGAAAGAGCATTGCGATATGATAGGGCGGCGCGGCTGCAGGATCGCGACCTTCTTTAGCTGCCAGACTGACCTCTTTAGCGTGGGCCGCACTCGCTTCGGCGTCGCGCTGCTCGAACTCGACCAGCCATTCGATCGGCGGGGCATCGTCGAGCCGTGCAAACACATGCGCGCCGTGGCCCTTATCGTCGGACCGGCCGCATACCGTCCATACCAAGTTTGCGGCATAGCTAGGCTCCAGTGCGCTCGGCAACCGCGTTCCATAGCGGCGCACGATCGTGTCGACACTCGCGAGATAGTCGGTCCGCGCTTTGGCCCATTCGACGAGCGTGCTTTTGAGCGCGCGATGTTGATAAGCCTCTCGGTAGAAGATCGGCTCGAGCTGGCGCTGGCGCCACAGCTTGGGATCGGGCACCGAACCTTTGTAGGGCACGAAGATATAGGCGGGCCCACGTTTCCTGCCGCTGCGCGCCAGGGCGTCTTCGGCCGCGAAGGCATCGGTCATATAGCGCAGGACTGGGTCATTGAGACTGTATCCAATGAACAGCACCGTGAATTCTGCGAACAGGCGCGCAACGAAGCGGGCCGCCCAGGCATCTGTCAGATATGCCCTGCCAAAGTCGCCACTGGTCAGCACCAGATGCTGGTTGTCGGGCGATCCAGCATTCAGCCGACCATGGAGATAGACGATGCTGCGCCAGCTCGCGATGCGGTCGTTCCGTGGAATCGGCAGGATCGGGCCTGAATGATAGTCGACGCCGAGCGCCAGCTTGGGATTGGCCTGCTCGAAGAACAGGTCGAAATTGGTGGTGACGAGCCTATAACCGTTCGGGCCGCCCTTGAGGCGGGCAAGCTTCAGGATCGCCTCGTGCATGGTGAGGTCGGTAGCCGGCTTGTCGAGCGCGTCGACGACCTTGGCGCGCATCTGATCGGGAAAGTCGATCTCGAGCGCGCCCAGCATCCGGTCGAGCCAATGCCATGCAGGATCCTTGGCTGCAGGCACATCGACACCAAGCTCCTCATAGCAGTATTCAACAAGCTCACGGAAATTTGGAAGGCCACCGCCTGCGGAGATTCCAGCACCGCAGAAGATGATGACACGGTCTTCCTCCAGCTCTTGAACGAGCTGATCAGGCACGAACGGGCCGTTCTTTATAAACCGAGGCATGTCTCATTGATAGATGGACCGTCCCAATTAGCGCAAGGCAAGAAACCATTCACTGACAGCACTTAAAAGCTAAAAGCCCCACGACTCACTTGCTGCACGGCGGGCCTCGTCGAGTATCTGAACCTATGGCAGCTCTCGAAGAGGTAATCCGAGGCATCGAACGACCGTTTTTAAGGCGCCTGCCGACATCGCCGCACCTCAGTGCCAACAATAGGGCTGCATCGAAACCGGATCTGATGAAATCGGTTTCGATTGCCAGTCGACTGTAGGCGCTGTTGCTGATGCGTAGAAAATATGCAGATTGCTTGCCTGAGACCGCAGGAGAGGCAGGCGCGATGACGTACAGGGTACTCGTAACGGCTCTTGTCGCACTGTCAGGTGCGGTTAGTCTTGCGGCCGAGCCGGAGTATTCAGTCGCTCAACAGCCGGATTACGCCGATCAAGCGAACTGGCTGTGCCGCCCCGACAATATCGGATTTTGCCAAACCAACCTCGACGCGACGGTCGTCGAGGCGGATGGCACGCTGACCGTGGAACGCTGGCAACCGCCCGAAGGCGTTCCGCAGATTGACTGTTTCTATCTCTACCCCACGGCGTCCGCCGACATGGCGCCCAATAGCGACCTGATACCCGGCGAGCAGCCAGGCGAGGAGATCCACACAGTCCGGCGTAATTTCGCACGCTTTGCCGGCACGTGCCGCCTCTTTGCGCCGATCTATCGCTCAACCACGGTGACGCAAATGCAAGGCCAGGTCCCGCCCGGTGACCGAGAGCTCGCCTACGCCGACGTGCTCGCCGCATGGAAGCACTACCTGACCCATGACAATGGCGGACGGGGAGTGGTGCTGATCGGTCACTCGCAGGGTTCGGGGCACATCCGTCGGTTGCTGATGGAGGAAATTGAAGGAAAGCCGGTGCAAGCTCTGCTCGTTTCAGCGTTGCCGATAGGAAACAATTTCACGGTGCCTGCAACCGGCGGCGATCTCCAGCACATTCCGGTGTGCCGGGCCGCCGGACAAGTTGGTTGCCTCGTCACCTACAACACCTATCGCGCGGATGCGCCGCCGCCGGCGAACGCTGTTTTAGGCGGCCGGGCGAGAGACGGGCTCAGGCATGTCTGCGTCAATCCAGCAGCGCCAGGCGGCGGCAGCGCTGAACTCGACGCCTATCTGGAGACTACCTACACCATGGGCGCCGATCCCAGGATGGAGCAACAGCCTTGGAGCAAGGATGGGCCGGCGATCACCACGCCCTTTGTGCGAGTTCCAGGGCTACTAAGCGCTCGTTGCGTTTCGGACGAACATGGCGATTATCTAGCGCTTTCCATCAACGCTGATCCGGCTGATCCACGGGTGGACGACCTGCTTGGAGAAGTTCGGCGGGGCGGCCGAGCGCTACCTGAGTGGGGTTTCCACGTGATCGACGTGGAACTTGCCATGGGCGATCTGGTCAACTTGGTCAGGGCGCAAGCGGTGAATTGGCGTAGCTCGTTAGGCAAATGACGTGAAACGGGACGATGCCAGTGCGGAGCGCAGCTTGCGACACCATTGCGGACGTTAGCGGGAATGTCAGAGAGAAAGGGTCTGCGACCTCAACTCGACGGCTGCCCAAGCAACCGGCACCAGTGGAATGAGTGCGTAGAAGAAGTCGAACGGCTCTCCCCCCAACACCGGTAGGAGGATTACTCGGAGGCCGAGAAGGGCTGCCGTTCCGATGGCAATCTTGGCAGCATTTCTGCTATTCGAAGCCACTGATCCGATCAGAAGCAGGCCCAGAAAAATCGACCAACCCGCCGACGCCTGCTGACCCTCCGAAAAGATGAACGGAACAGCACAGAGAATGAGCAGACCGCCGCCGAGGAATGACATCCAACGCCCAGCGCCACTAAACTGCACTTTATCTTCCATGTGTAGAGATTGGCCAGCTACGCGATGAAGGTCAATGTCCTCCCTCCGCCCCCTTGTGGCCATTCCGACCTCAGATGGTGAAGCCAAGATTCGGACAGTCCGGAAACGACCCGACTGCGAACGTTGTGCAGAGTCGAACTATTGCTATTCTTCGGAATGTCCATTTGGCCGCTGATCCTCGCCTTGCTCGTATTGCTCGCGACCGCTCGTGCACTCATCGTCGGCGGTGCCTCAGCGGGAGGAGACGGCATTCGCCGTGAAAGCGAACCGTTCGCCTATTGGGCTGTCGTGGTGGGCGGAGCCTGCGCTTCGGCATTGCTCTTCTATATTGCCTACGAGGGTTGAATGTCCGCACTCCACAACATTCCTGTCGTCCACGCCGCCCAGTGGAGACCGTGATACCGGCCGTTCGTCGCTAAAACATAGTGCATGAACGTACGGCTGGTTTTGACGAGCGCTTTTGAAGCCGCGAACGACAGCTTTGTCGGCGAACATACCTTCTTACTGGCCTGCAAACCGGTTCGATGAACGGTTCTGGCGCTATCGACCAAGAGGTCGGATCTGCGGCATCACTCTGGCCCTCACCTCTTCATACAGGCGCAGCTCTCCGGGCATGGCGAGTGTTACGGCAAGGCCATAGACGACCGGATCGTCGATCACGGCTGCCTGGTCGGGATCGCGTTGAACCTGCAGGTTAATGGTCATGTCGGGGCCGACTACTGGGGCAGAGGCACCTGTCCAGCATCGCGTAAAAATTGTGCCACGATTGGTCTGATTGCCGTCCGGCTGATTGGCCTGGGCCTTCACGGCAAGAGCGTCAATTTCCGCCGGGTTGAGAATCTTGAGCCTGCAGCTGCGGTAACTCTTTCGACCAGGAGACACCGGCGTGAACCAGGCGAGCGTTGCCGAGAGCATGTGAGGCCTTGCCTGCCCTCCAATGGCGGTCGGTACAGGCACCTGGATCGTGGCAGTTCTGTCTCGCTGCAAAGTGCCCGTCGCGAAGAAGGTGGCGCGATCCGCAGCGCATGCCACCGCGTCGTCCGGGTCCACACACCCAAATCCGAGAAATCGGCGGATATTGTCCTTCTGCCGGCTCGCCTGCCCTCTCCCAGCGGGACCGACGGTCTGGCGTATCAGATTGGCAATTTCTTCCGGCCAACGTGCAGGATGGACAAGCAACGCTTTGAGGAGAGCGGCACGATTGATTGCCGGAAGTGCAAGAAAGGCATTGCCATAGGCGGCCTCGAGCGCATCATGGATCCGGTGGCAGGTGCGCGACGCAAGGGCCGTGGCTGCACTCGTCCCGTTAGTGAACCCGTCGCGGTTCTCCAGGCCATTCGCGGGCGGCGCCGCGACCCGCAGGCCGGCGCCTCGGCTCGGCCGACCTGGTTGGACATCGATATGAGCGTGGGTGTTGACGACCTGCAGATGCTCGCGCGCGCCCGGCATCAAAATGTCAGGCTTAACCGCATTCGCGAATCCGGGCCCCATCGCACTTGATGGATTAGCTGTCCGATGGTCCGGGAACGGATCTATCATAACGCGCGCCAGCGCGCGGTCTGCATCGGGCACGGCATCGAGGTTGCAGCCACCCACTGTCACGCCATTGACCGTTTCGGCAGGCGATAGCAGGCGGCGGTCGGCGGCGATATTGTTAAGCGACGTGACGGTCGTCGTCGCCCGATGGAGACCGTTCGCAGATTCAAATGCGATGCTGTTCGCATAAGCCGCCATCCCGAAACGCTCGACCTGATTGCCGGCACTGACGATGAACAGAAGCCCAAACCGCTGCGACATGCGATCGATCAGGCGCGCCCATGCCGACAGCTGACCATGAAACGGCCGCCGTGCGTTGCCGAGCGATAAGTTGACGATCAGGACTCCAGGCGCCGTTTCCCGAAGGCGCGTAACCGCCAGAAAAATCAAATCGATGACGAGCCGATCAGCTGGGAAGGCATCTTCATTTCCGAGTACCGGAATTACGTGGATCTGGCGCGGCAAACTTGCCTCGGGTGCGTTGCGGTCGCCATGCACGATCAGGGACGCCATCGCGGTCCCATGGGTCCGATGTGCGACCAATGCCCCTGGCTCAAGATCGAACGGATCATCAACCCTTAGATGGTTCGCAAGAAGGCGATGGTTGGCGACCGGCACACCGTCGAGCAGTGCCAAGATCGGTTCTCCCAAGGCCTGCGCCGGGACGACGCCGTCATCGGGTTCGAGCGGATCGTCGACGTCGAGACTGGTCGCGACGCTCTGCGGCCGGATGTGCATGACCGGATCGAGACCGGCAATGCCTTCGGGCGTCCGAGCGATGATTTGCCTGACAGCCCAGACTGGCAAATCCACGAGAAGCGCGTGATAGGCAATGTCGGTTATCCGCGCGACGGACACGACGCGGCCACCCCGGGCGGCGACAGCAGCGATGACAGTCTCGGCACTTTCTCGCGCCGCACGCTCATCGGCACGAAAGACGAGTTCGATTTCCAGCCGGACGGCTTCAGCCTCGCCGCGCTCGTCGACCTCGGCCGCGAGGAAGTCTGCTTCATAGGGCTGCACACGATCGGCCGGGCCCCAGGGCCGAAGATCACGCAGACGCGCAAAAACATTGGACCACGGGGTTTCGCCATAGACAAGTTGTCCGGCACGCCAGCGTCGCCAGAGCGATTCAATGTTTCGCAAGGCCGCGAGGTCGGGGACCATCAGATAGGCGACGGGATGCTCGTCCGCCTCGTCTGCCTGCATCTCCTCTTCATCGATCAGTTCCAGGCCCGGCACGCGACGCACCGCATCCGCAAATGGACCGATGGCGCCCCGGACCTCGAAGACAAGCAGCCGCTCAGGTGCCAACGCGGTGGCATCGGCGCGAAGCTCAAGCGCACCCCCGCCGCGGGCGAGAATATCTGCGAGCCTCGTAAATTTCGGCCCTATCCGGGCATCCTGGCGATTGCCGGGGAATGGATCAGGCGCTGGGACGTAAGCGGGCCGGCCGAGAGCCCGAGGGCGTTCAGCCCGGGGCGTCAGCCTCAGAAGTGGTTTGGTTGGGTCGCTCGGCATGCAGGGCCTCAGGCGTTACGCGCTTGGTCCAGAGGTCAAGCTCCGCTTGCAATGCAGCATCAATTGAACGCTCCCCCAGCCCCAATATTTGTCGACGCCGGACGTTCTGGCAGAAATCCAGCGCTTCTGCGTAACTCACATTGCCGAGTTTCGCAGCAATCTTCGTGAGGGACATAGCAGGGATTTCTGTCCAGTTTGACACAATACGATCGAGGAAGACCGAAATCTCCGCCTTGCGCGGGGCCGGCATTGCTAGCCGCATCTGAAAGCGGCGCCACACAGCGCGATCAAGCAGCTCGCCATGATTGGTTGCCGCGACCACGATCACATAGCTTGGCAACTGATCGAGCTGCATCAACAGGAACGAGACGACGCGCTTGATCTCGCCAGTCTCGTGCGTGTCGCCCCGCTCCTTACCGATCGCATCGAACTCGTCGAAGAAGAGGACGCTCGGCTGGGTGCGGACATAGTCGAACAGCTTGCGCAACCGCGCATTCGTCTCGCCGAGATAGCTTCCGATGAGCGCATCATAGCGAACGACAAAGAATGGCAGTCCCAGCCCTTCGGCGATCGCCTCGGCGAACGACGTCTTTCCGTTCCCAGGCGGGCCCGACAGAAGGACACGATGTCGTGGTTCGAAGCCGCTCGCCCGAAGGACATCGGCACGCTGATGTTCCTCGATCAGCTGTCGTCCGCTCTCCTGGGCCGGCAACGGCAGGAGCAAATCGTCAAGCGAGAGCCGAGCTTCAATCTCCAGAATGGCCTCTCGCCCGTTCACGGGATTGAGATTGGGAGACGTCGCGGTCAGCGCTGGGGGCGTTACTGGAACCGCTGACAACGCACGCGTGATGCGGTCAGCGACAATATGGTGTTTCTTAGCTCTTTCGTCGGCGGCGAGTGCCTCAGCTGTCGACCGCAACGCCTCGCGGTCGCCGGAGGCGCCTGCTCGAACGAGCGATACTAAGAGGTCGCTACGCGCCATGACTTGTTTGACCTTCCTCCCGGATATCGCCCAAGACGATTCCTACCATTACTAATCTTTCCGCGAAAAAACTGGTTGGCGTCCGGCGTTCGGGATGAGTCGAATCGAAAACGGGCTGAGTCGAATCAGGTGCGGCCGAAGCGAGACGCTATGGGCTCCACAGCCTCCGCTACAAATGAATTGTTATCCTCCGCCGAATTGCTTGGGGATGAAATTGTGGGCAACTGTCGCATCCTATGCGATGGGAACATAATAGAAACATTTGACGAAAATGCAAGATGCTGGCGTATGTCACAGGTACGGCGTGGGGGCAGTAAGTTTGCCTGAATGAACGTCGGCTTTTTGGGAAGCCGAAGCAGCTTCGCCAACGGCCGACTTGTCGGCCCAGGAGCCGTGTTTACGAACGGTGTAACAGTCATCGAGTTGGCCGTGCACTGTCCGGTTATGCCCATGATGTCCTGTGACCGCTGGGGAATTAAAATAGAACAAATAGAAAACAAATCCTTGCGCCAGCGTCTTGCCGAAGGCATCGTAGAGTGCTGATTCCGGATGACGACTGGCTTCCGAACGGCTTCGAAATTTGATGCAAGGATTGTGTCCATGGCGTGGAAGGGTGCGCGTAACATCGCGATCGAAAAGCTTTATAGCGAAGGCGCGAGTTATGCCACGCTGGCGCGCCAGTTCGAATTGTCGCCATCGCGCGTGCAACAAATCATCGCCAACACGAGACGGATGCGCAAAAGATTGCAAGCCCGTCTGGATGCGCCGCTTCGGCATACGACATGAGCGCATTGTTTACGCCGGCTGACGGCAAGCCCCGTTGTCTTTGGTGCGCGGCGTCACTCGACTACATCGCCTATCACGACCATGAATGGGGCTTTCCGGTCGATGATGATCGCCGCCTGTTCGAGAAGCTGAGCCTCGAAGGCTTCCAGTCGGGCCTGTCATGGCGCACCATCCTCACCAAACGCGAGAATTTCCGCACCGCGTTTGCTGGGTTCGATTTCTGCAAGGTCGCGACTTTCACCGCAGTCGATGTCGAACGGCTGCTCCAGGATGCCGGCATCGTGCGTCATCGCGGCAAGATCGAAGCCACCATCAACAATGCCCGCCGCGCCCTGGACCTGGTGCGCGAAACAGGCTCGCTTGCCGCTTATGTCTGGAGCTTCGAATCACGAGGCGAGGACGCTCCCTATCTCGCTTCGACCTCACCGGCGTCCATCGCCATGTCAAAGGATCTGAAGAAGCGTGGATGGGCCTTTGTCGGCCCGACCACGGTCCATGCCTTCATGCAGGCCATGGGCCTCATCAACGATCATGCCGAGGGCTGCGTCACCCGCGCGAAAGTGGAGCAGGTGCGGGTCGGCTTTGTGCGGCCGGGCTGAATGTTTCGGCATCGCTACTCGGCGCAGTCGAAAGGCGCCAAATGGCGGCACCATTGGGTGCAGAGCAGTCCGGGGACTCGGCTGCGGTCTGCAGAATAGAAATATCGCAGCATCCCCTGCGATCCGCAGCGGTCCTATCGTGCGGCGGGCACGGAGGGGCCTGGAGCAGGGCGCTATGGGCATAGGCGCAAATGAGCGGAGGTAGAGAACCCAGGGGAGCCGCCTTCACCGGGAAACTTTGGCCAGGAGGGGCAGCCCTTTCGGCTGCAGCTGGAGACCACCCCTCCTTGTCGCCTGCATGCGATCCTCGGCTGCCTAATGCCGTCAACCCCGCGAGGGGGTTCCCCTCCACTTCGCTGCGGTGACGTCGGCAGCCGGGCTCTCCTCTGGGCGCCATCGGGGATGGTCCCCGAGCAACCGAAGGAGTTTTTGTCATGGCCACTATCGCTAACCTCACCGTGAAGAACGACGGCAGCCTCGAAGGCACGCTTGCCACCCTTAGCGTTTCCGCACCGATCGCCATCATCCCCAATGCCCGCAAGGCCAAGGAGTCCGAACCCGACTATCGCATCATCAGCCGCAAGAACGGCTTCGAGCTGGGTGCAGGCTGGAATCGCTTCTCGCAGAATACGGGCGCCGAATATGTCTCGGTCTCGCTGTCCGCGCCCGAGTTCGGCACCATCTACGGCAACATCGCCAGCGCTCCCGGCGACGACCCGACGAAGAAGATCATCATCTGGAATCCGCCGGCCTGATCCGGCTCCGGCCCCGCTCTCGGGCGGGGCCGTTCCTCTATACCCGCGATCGCGGATGCCGGGACAGGCACGAGCCTGTCCCGGCATTGCTGTGCCTAGCCGTTGAGCATGTCCTTCACGGCCTTGGCGGGCGCAAAGGTCAGCTTCTTCGACGCCGCGATCTGAATGGTTTCGCCGGTCGAAGGATTGCGGCCTTCAC
Organism: uncultured Caenibius sp.; assembly: GCA_963662855.2. Lineage (GTDB taxonomy): Bacteria > Pseudomonadota > Alphaproteobacteria > Sphingomonadales > Sphingomonadaceae > Andeanibacterium. The sequence continues at coordinate 771,210 of CAXXWL010000003.1, read as the reverse complement.
GCGCCGGGCTATCCTTCACCCGGAACTTGCCGAAGCCGTTCAGCGAGATTTCCTCGCCCTTCGCGGCCGCGTCCGCGATGGCGGTGAAAACACCATCGACATATTTGCGCGCATCGGACTTGGTCAGGCTGTTCGAGGCGGCAAGGGCGTCGGCAAGGTCGTTGTTGTTCACGAATATCACTCCATTCTTCAAAACTGTCCGCCCGAACCGAATCGCATCGCATCGTTGCAGACGGTCCGGCACCCTAAGCAGCAGTCGCTTAGCGGTCACCTTCCGTCGGACACCATGCCGGTCAGCAGCGTCAAGGCTTCGACCTGTTGCGACCGCGGGAAGTTCACCTCAGTCGATGCGAGTTTCCAGCCGAACGACGAGGCGGCTGCGGCGAACCCTGGTCCCATCCGGCAAGCGAATACCGCTGCCGCTCTGGTGAGGCGCTGATCCCTGTGGCCGAAATCCGGCCTCCTTCAATCAACCCGTAAAGGGTCCGCTACGCATGCGCGTGCGGCCGCTTGGACGAGCCGGCGCGGTGATTGCGGCCCGAACCCGGCCGCCGGGGCACCTGTCGAGCGGGGATGGTCTCCGCTTACCGGACAGGAGTTCGCGTGATGCCGCTTTCCACCGCCCAGTCGCTCGCCTGGAATCTTGCGAAGACGCTGATGACGGTCATCGTCCTTATCAAGACCGACAACGGCTACGCTGTGATGCCCTGGGACGAATTCGACGGCAATCCGGCCCAGGTGGTGCACGAATATGATCCGTTTCCATCCTGATCAGTGGATGACTTCGCTGCCCGGCCGAAGACAGATTTCCGTTTCGGCCGGTGCTCCCGCGCGCTATTCTCGTCGCCGCAACATAGCGCTGTGGAGGTGGTGGCGGGCGCGTCCGACGATTCACGTTTCGAAAGGGCGCTTCTCATGACCATCTTCCTCGTCCTTGGCCTATTCGCCGGCCTTTACCTGCTCTGGCTGCTTTTCCGTCTCGCTGTTTATGCACTGCCGGTCGGCACCGGTATCGGCCTCGCATTCTGGATGCACGACCACGGCTACGACTATCTCGCAGCCATCCTCGGCGGTTTCACCGCAGGCATCGCCGTAACGGTCGTCGGGCAGTTTCTGTTCACCGCCATCCGCTCGCCGACCGCCAGGCTGGCCATCTCGCTGCTGTTCGCCATCCCCGCCGGCATCGCCGGCTATCACGCCGTCCATGGCGTGATCGGGCTCGCGATTGATCCGGGAATGATGCTCTCGACGCTGAGCTGGATCGGCGGCGTCACCATCGCGGTCACCGCATGGGTCCGGCTCGCAAGCTTGGAGATTTCCGAACCGGCGCAGACCGTGGCAGCGCCTCCCACCTCGACGGCGCTGTAACGATCTGGATCTCCGCCGTCTGACCGAAGTCGGGATTTTCCCTGCATAGCCATCACTACGCGGAGCCGTGTGCAGACCATATCATGCCTCTCGGCTCGCATGGACGGCATTGATGGGATGGAAGCAGACCGTCGGGATGCGCTGACGTGCCGGGTCGATAGCCTGCAGCCTTCCCGGCGTGTGACTGCCCTCCGACTGCAGGTCGGTGGCTGGGCATCCGATCCGGTGCTTTGTGCGATATTGGCAGTGGGAGGCCCGATGCCGAAGCGGTCCTCCTGGGCCGTTCACCCGAAACCATGATGCCGGGTCGTGACCGATGCTGTCCCGATCACACCTCCGCTGCCCGGCGCGGCCTCGTGTCGATGCGTTCTTTACCGTCAGGGCGCTGGCGCTCGCCCGTCGTGCCGCAACGGCTCAGGCCAGACTTTCTTCCCCCGGCGTGCCGCCGTTCCTCGCGGGACCAAGAAAGTCTGGCCTGAGCCGTCCTCCGCTTCGCTGCGGGCCTTCGGCTGCGGCGCCGTTCGCCTGCCGGCTTGTCCAACGCATCGAGGCCGCGATCGGCGCGGACCCGAAGTGAAAGGAACACACATCATGGCAAAGATCGGCAGCTTCAAGAAGGTTTCGGGGGAACTCCGGGGCCAGATCGTCACTCTCTCGGTTCAGGCCAAGTCGGTCCGCATCGCCCTCGACGAACAGGCCAGCGGCAATGCGCCCAGCCATCGGGTCTATGTCGCCGATGCGGAGGTCGGAGCCGCCTGGAGCAAGCGGACCAGCGACGATCGGCCCTATCTCTCAGTTAAGCTCGACGATCCCTGCTTCGTCGCTCCCATCTTCGCGCAGCTCTTTGCGGGCGAGGATGGCGAATATGATCTTGTCTGGAACCGGCCCGCCCGCCGGGAACGCGACTGACACCTGGAACGATCCGCCGGCTCTTTATGAGTCGGCGGACATCCCCATTTATGGGGACCCGCTTCCCTAGTTGTTGGAATGGCCTGCAAAAACATCAAACGACAGCCTGCACTCCTGCCTTTGGGGGAGCGCGCATGTCAGGCAAAGAGCCAAGCGATGGTGATCGACGTCTTCTCGACAAGCCGGGCTTTGCACAGGAGTTTCTGAGGCGCAATCCCCACTATCGGTCCGACTATCAACACATCATGCGCTCAGAGCGGGGTTCCACTTCGGAGCAGGAGGTGATGGCCCGGCGCTGGGGCCTCGCCTTTCCCTTGCGCGCCCTACGCGTTCGCCGCGACTGAACCCGCATTCTGGCTGGCGTCGCTCGCGCCGACAACGGTCATCCTCGATACGGCGCCTCCCGGCTTTGCTGAAGCCGCGTCGCTCGACCTCGACGCCTGGCCGATCATCATTGCCGACCGCATGCTTTCCACCGGCCGTCATCTCGTCCTTGGCGACATCGACGGGTCGCACCGGCTCTGGGTCCGTAATCCGCGCAAAGGCAGCGCGCTTGCCTATATGATCGTGCGCGACGAGGCCATCGATCTGCGTCACGCGGCAGCGCGCCGACTCGATCGGCGTCTGGCGGGTGCCCCGCCAATGCGCCTACCGCCCGGCTTCGCGCCGACACCGTTCCAGCGGCGGCGCCTTTGCATGCTTCTCGACATTCTCGATGCCGTTCTGGGTCGCGACCGAACAGGCATCACTACCCACGAAATCGCCCGTCGCTATGTCTATTCCGCGATGACCATCGGTCGCGGCAATGAATGGAAATCCTCCGCCGAGCGCCGCCGCACCCAGCGCTTGATCGACGAGGCGCTCGCCCTCATGAACGGCGGATACCGCGCTCTGCTGCGCGACTGATCCCGCCGGTGCGACAAAAATACACGGGCCAAAATAGCCGCTCCATCCCGACGCCCGTGCTCCGCCAATTTCCTCCAGTCCGGTCGATCGCCGCCGTGAGCGATCCCCGCTTCGATGGAGGAACATCATGGAACAACCCGCAGCGCGCTCGCCACAATTCCTAAAGACACCCGATGCCGCCGCGCGGCTCGGCCTTTCCCCGCGCACCCTTGAAAAGCATCGCTGCTATGGAACTGGGCCGAGTTTTCACAAGCTGGGCGGCCGCGTCGTCTATTCGATCGACGCGCTCGACGCCTGGGCGGAACTTGGTCGGCGGCGTTCGACTTCCGATCCTGGCACCGGGGTCTGCCTTCCCGCGAAGCGGTTCGACGTGCAGCCGGAGCGCTGAGGCCGTGCCATACTGCCTATCATCCTCAGCCATGGCGAAGGGCGAACGCCCGCAGCTCGAGCTGTTCCGCTCGGTGCCGGTCAATCCCGCGCCGCGCGATGCACAGGATCTCATGTCCTGGCCCTTCTTCAGCCTCGCTAAATCCCGGCGCGCCAGACCGATCGATTTCCGCATGGGCGAGACGTGGATCTCGGTCGAAGCGGTGCCCGAACATGGCATGGCGACCATCTGGGACGCCGACATATTGATCTGGGCGGCAAGCCAGCTTGTCGAGGCGCGCGATGCCGGGCGGCCAACTTCGCGGCTCATGGCGACGACCCCGCATGAGATACTGACCTATATCCGGCGCGGCACTGGCCGGGACAATTATGACCGCCTGAAGGCGGCGCTGGACCGGCTGCAGTCGACGACCGTTGCCACATCCATCCGCCAGCAGCATCAGCGCCGTCGCCACCGCTTCTCGTGGATCAACGAGTGGCAGGAGCGGCTCGACGCGAACGGGCGGCCACTCGGGATCGAACTGATCCTGCCCGACTGGTTCTATGCGGGCGTGCTCGATCGCGCGTTGGTGCTGACGATTGATCGCGCCTATTTCGACCTGACCGGCGGTCTCGAACGCTGGCTCTACCGGATCGTGCGCAAGCATGGTGGCCGCCAGGTGGCGGGCTGGAGCTTCGACTTCGAGCATCTGCACATGAAGTCGGGCGCGCTCTCGCCGCTCAAGCGTTTCGCTTTCGAGCTGCGCGCCATCGTGCAGCGTCAGCCGCTTCCCGGCTACACGCTCAGGATTGACCAGGCTTTTGGCAAGGAGCGTCTGGGCTTCGCGCCCGTTCGCGTCGATCCGGTCGAAGCCGCCATGCGCCGGCTCAAGCTCCCGGCCTGTGGATAAGGCCCATGCGAGTCGTCCTTTCAGGAACCGCCGGGCTCGTCCTTTCGGGAACCGCGCAGTCGTCCTATCAGGAACCGGAATGCGCCGGAGTCCCGCAGAAATCCGCGCAAAATCGGCCCTCTTCTAACCATCCTAATAGAGAAGAATATTTCATATTCTTCCTAACCCGGCGCGGGGCTGTGGATTTCGCGCCGCGCGCGCCGACGCCCGCATTGCCGCCACGCTGCGGCTCGGCGGCGGGCGGGCTGCACCTCATTTCCATTCCCGGAGAAGCCCCATGACCCACCCGCCTGCCCATGGGCGCGTCCGCTCGCGCGCTGCAGCGCCGCTGCGCAAGGACTGCACGGAGATCGAACTGATCTGGATCGAGAAGCGGCTCGAGCACTGGATCCGTTTCGGCCGGATCGCGTCGGAGCGCATAGTCAGCCGCAAGACGCGCATCGTCGGCTTCCGGCCCGATGCTGTCGTTGCGTTCGTGCGGTGGTCGGCCAACGACTTCGGTACTGTCCATTCGCGCATCGACATCTTGCGGGCCACTCGTCCCGGCGAGCCCTATACAACCGCGCCGTTTGTGCGGCCGGGCGGCGAGTTACTGCTCTCGATCCAGGGCTGGCCGAAGGTCCGCTTGTGTCTCGAAGCGATCGACAGCATCGATGCCAAAGGGCTCGATCCCTGCGACGTCGCGCCCGAGCATTGGCGGCATGTCCATAACCGGCTGAGCGCAGGCGAGCCGGCGCGCGCCTATACGGTGGAACGTCATCAGGCATGGCTCAAGCGCAAGGCGCTCGGTCAATGAGCCGCCGTCCTCTCCTGCGCTTCGTGCCGCCCATCGCCAGCGCCGTAATTGGCCTCACGCTGGTGGCGGCGGTTCTGCCGCTGCCCAAGCTGCTGCTCTGGAACGCGAGCGCCAGCGCGCCGGTCGGGCTTTACCGCATCAATCCGTTTGCCCGGCCTGTGGTCGGCGACATGGTCGCCGTTGCGCCGCCGCCCGCGCTCGCTCGGTTCATGGCCGAGCGCCATTATCTGCCCGTCGGCGTGCCGCTGCTAAAGCATGTCGCCGCGCGTCCGGGGTCGCTGATCTGCCGCCGCGGTGCGACGGTGACGATCGACGGGCGCACCATCGCGGTCGCGCGCCTTACCGATAGCCATGGCCGACCGTTGCCGGTCTGGCGCGGCTGCCGCGTCCTCAGCACCGACGAACTGTTCCTGCTCAACGCCGTGCCCGACAGTCTCGACGGGCGCTATTTTGGGCCGATTCCAGCCTCCGGCCTGATCGGCCGCGCGACACCGATCCTCACCCGCGACACGGTGCAAGCGCCGCTGCGCTGGCGTCCCATTCACGCGGGCGATGGACTTCCCACCAGCAATGAAGGAGCAGTTTCATGCAGATAGGTTGTTTCGCCCAGGACGGCGACGGATTCGTCGGCCACCTGCGCACACTCACGCTCGATGTCGCGCTGCGGTTCGTGCCGACCAGTGTCACCGGACATGGCCGCGCGCCGGACTGGCGCGTTCATCTCGCCGATAGCAGCGCGCCCGAAGGCATCGGCCCCGAGGTCGGATCGGGCTGGAACCATGACGGCAAGACCGGCGCGTTCGTTACGATCCAGCTCGATTGTCCGGGTTTCGCCCGTCCGATCCGCGCCAATCTCCTGCGCTCCAATCGCGGCGATGACGGCCATGTCCTGCTCTGGTCGCAGCGCCTGCGGCGTCCGAAAGCGGAGTGAACCGTGCGCGTCCGCTTCGCGTCCCGCTGTCGGTCCCACGCCGTTCGCCTCGCTGGCGCATCGGCTTTGACCTGCGCACTCGCCTTCCTCTTTCCGGCCACGCCTGCGCTGGCCACCGCGCCTGCCGCTGCCGCGACGGCGCATCCCTATGCCGTTCATGTGACCGAAGCTGCACAGCGCTTCGGCATTCCCGAGGCGTGGATTTGGGCAGTGATGCGCGCCGAGAGCAACGGCGATCCGGCGGCGGTTTCGCGCGCCGGCGCCATGGGGCTCATGCAGATCATGCCCGGCACCTGGAGCCAACTCACCGCGCGCTATGGGCTCGGCGACAACCCCTGGGACGTGCGCGCTAACATCCATGCAGGGGTGGCCTATCTGCGCGAGATGGTCGATCGGTATCGCGATCTACCCACCGCGCTCGCCGCCTATAATGCGGGTCCGGGTCGTATCGACGACTGGCGCCAGCGCGGCCGCCCGCTGCCCACCGAGACGACAGCCTATGTCGCGAAGCTCGCGTGGAACCTCGGCACCTCCGGCATCGCTTCGCCCGCCGTCATGCCTGCGGTTCCACGCGCACCGGCTGCGCCATCCTGGGGCGACGCGGCGCTGTTCGTGCTGCGCGGTGTCAGCGCGGTGGCCGGCAGCGAAACCGCAACCGATCCCGCACCCGTCTCTCAGCCGGGCGACATCGCATCCGCGCCTGTCTCGTCGCCCTCGGGCCTCCCGCCGCGTCCTTCATCGCCTGGTTCGCACGCCCTCTTCGTCCCGCTTTCCGGACGGAGCGAACAATGAGCGATCTTGGCGTTCGCTGGCGCTGTCTGGCGTGGGATCTACTGCGTCGGAAAAGAAGGCAACACACTGGAATCGAAAGGAAACGTCGATGGCGAGATAAAAGGCATGCCACCTGTGGGGCATCATGTGGTTGTAAGTCAGGGAGATTTTCAGGTGGCACCATAATCAGCCGGGTGGCGCGATTTTCCGATTATGGCGTGATTTCAGAAGGTCGGCGGGTGGCAGCACCGATTTCGGGGCTGACATGACCATTGGCCACGATGATTTCCGGGTTCGGCCGGGAAGGAGCCGCGATGCGGGCGAGGGTTCGGGACGCAAGGTCCAGAGCCTCGCGGCACAGGTGCGCCGGGCAGCGGCCAAGGCGGGGTACAGCCGCCGGGGGGCGTCACGCGGCAAGGGCACGGGGCGCCATGGCCGGGGCCGCATTGCGCGGCTGCGCACCCGCGCTCCAGCTAATGCCCGGCGCGTCGTCATCAAGGCCCGTGTGGTCAGGCACAAGGGCTCGAAGTTCCGTGCGCCGCCGCTCGCCCGGCATATCGCCTATCTGAAACGGGATGGCGTGACGCGCGACGGGCGCGACGCCAGCCTGTTCGATGCCCGCTCCGATCAGGCGGACGGCGACGCCTTTGCCCACGCTTGCGAGGACGATCGGCATCATTTCCGTTTCATCGTCTCGCCCGAGGACGCAGGCCAGATGGACGACCTCAAGGCGTTCACCCGCGAACTGATGGACGACTTGAGGACCGATCTCGGCACCCGGCTCGACTGGGTGGCGGTCGATCATTGGAACACCGACAATCCCCATATCCATGTCCTCTTGCGCGGTGTCGACGAGACCGGAGCCGACCTCGTCATCGATCGCGACTATATCCGCGAAGGCATGCGCGCCCGAGCGGAAGAGCGCGTCACGATGGAACTCGGACCGCGCACTGAACAGGATATCCGCACGGCCCTGGAACGGGAGGTGGATGCCGATCGCTGGACCAGCCTCGATCGCCGTCTGCAGCGCATGGCTGATGAGATGATCGGCATGGTCGATCTGCGTCCGGGTGGTGGCGACGACCCCGAAATGTGCCGCCTGCTGGTCGGCCGTGCGGGCAAGCTCGAACGGCTGGGCATTGCCTACGGGCAAGGACCGGCGGTCTGGTCGCTGAGGCCCGGCGCTGAAAAGACGCTGCGCGACCTCTCCATCCGCACCGACATCATCAAGACCATGCACCGGGCGATGAGCGACGACGGCCGCGTACCCGATACCGGCCGCTTCGCTCTCCATGGTGAAGCCCCGGCCGATCCCATCATCGGCCGCCTGGTCGAGCGCGGTCTGCACGACGAACTCGCCGGCACAGCCTATGCGGTGATCGACGGCGCCGACGGGCGAACGCATCATCTGCGCTTCGACGATATGGAGATGACCGGTGACGCCAGACCCGGGGCGATTGTCGAGACGCGGAGCTGGCAGGACGCAAAGGGCAATCCGCGCCTGTCGCTCGCCACACGCTCCGATCTGACGCTGGCCGAGCAGGTGAACGCGCCCGGCGCCACCTGGCTCGATCGCCAGCTCATCGCTCGCGAGCCGGTCGCAGCCGGCACAGGGTTCGGACTCGAGATCCGCGAAGCGATGGAAGCGCGCGCCCGCCATCTCGAAGGCGCCGGACTCGCACAGCGGCGCGGGGCGGGCTTCCTCTTCGCGCGCGACCTGATCGCGACCCTCAAGGGCAATGAGCTCAGCCAGGAAATCGATGCCATCGCCCGGCGCACAGGTCTTGCTCACCAACCGTCAGCGGCCGGGGACTATCTGAGCGGCGTCTATCGTGAACGTGTGACGCTCGCCTCGGGCCGGTTCGCGATGATCGACAATGGTCTTGGCTTTCAACTCGTCCCTTGGCGCCCGGCGCTCGACCAGCATCTGGGCCAGCATATCAGCGGCACCATGACGCCCGGTGGCGGCGTCGACTGGTCGCTCGGTCGCGGCCGGGGGCTGGGCCTGTGACTCCGCTGTCAGCCCGCAATGGCGCGCAGCGTCTCGAGCGGCAGGATCAGAGTCAGCTCACCGAGCGGCGAACGCAGGAAGCCGTGACGCTGGTAGAAGGCTGCCGCCGCCTCGTCGATCGCATGAACGACAACCGCTCGCGCACCTGCAATGTCCGAAGCGGCAAGGCAGCGGCGCAGGGCATCGGCGAGAAGGTCGCGGCCCAAGCCCATGCCTTGCCAGTGCTGATCGACCGCAAGGCGAGCAACCAGCAGCAGCGGCACCTTGTCAGGCGTACCTTTCCGGAGTTTCGCACTCGGCAGCACCGTCCGCTGCTCCATGGCCGTGGTGATGGTGTAGTAGCCAACGACCCGCTGCGGCTCTTTGTCATCGCAGATCACGTAGGTGCGCGCAGACATTCCTTCGCTGGTCAGCGCGCGTTCGCGCAGCCACTGGTCAAGCGTCTCATGGCTGCGGCAGCAGAAGTCGGCCACCAGATGATCGGCGCGCAGCGGTGCCGGCGCCGTGACTTTCCGTTCCCCCATATCGAAATCGTTGCCCTGCGCTCAGCGGTCCCAGGCCGGCCTGCGCCGCATCAGATCGACCAGTTCCTGCGAGGGCGACGGCGGGGTATCGAGCAGGGCGAGGAAACGTTCGTGGCTTTCTTCGTCGAGGAAGAAGCTGCGCTGGTCGAGCAAGGCATCTTCCGCTGCGCGCCGCGCGCTCTCCAGCATGAACTCCGACAGCTTCTGCCCACGCACGGCTGCGGCGCGATTGAGCAGCGCCTTGGTACCCGCCATCGCGCGAATCTGGATGACGTCGTCCTTGCGCGCCGATGCAGGTCGATCCTGCGTGTGTCGTTCTGCCCTTGCCATCGTCGATGTCCTTCGCTGCCGCGCTCGCGGCCAATTTGTCACGACAACATCCATACACAATCTCATATGAAAGGTCCATCCATGAACGCAACCCGTATCCTCTGGGGCCAGGTCATCGCCGTCTTCGGTGTGACGCTGACCGGCATCTGGGCGGCAACCCAATGGACCGCGCACGCACTCGCCTTTCAACCCGAACTGGGTGAGCCCTGGTTCTCGCTGGGGTCATGGCCGATCTATCCGCCGCCGGCCTTCTTCTGGTGGTGGTTCGCGTTCGACGCCTATGCGCCGAAGATCTTCGAGACCGGCGCGCTGATCGCGGTGTCAGGCGCGATGGCCGGGATCGTCATCGCGATTGCCATGTCGGTCTGGCGCGCCAAGGAAGCGAAGAAAGCCGAAACCTATGGTTCGGCGCGCTGGGCCACCGAACGCGAAGTGAGGCAGGTTAAGATGCTCGGCGACGATGGTGTCGTTCTCGGTCGCTTCGCGCGAGCCTATCTGCGCCACGACGGTCCCGAGCATGTCTTGTGCTTCGCGCCGACCCGTTCGGGCAAGGGCGTCGGCCTCGTCATACCCTCGCTGCTCACCTGGCCGGGAAGCTGCATCGTCCACGACATCAAGGGCGAGAACTGGCAGCTCACTGCGGGTTTCCGGTCGCGGCATGGCCGCGTGCTGCTGTTCGATCCCACCAATCCGGCCAGCGCCGCCTATAATCCCCTGCTCGAGGTCCGGAAGGGCGAGTGGGAAGTGCGCGACGTTCAGAATGTCGCCGACGTGCTGGTCGATCCTGAAGGTAGCCTCGAGAAGCGCAACCATTGGGAGAAGACATCCCACGCACTGCTGGTCGGCGCCATCCTCCATGTTCTCTATGCGGAGGAAGACAAGACGCTGGCCGGGGTCGCCGCCTTCTTGTCCGATCCGCGACGCCCGATCGAGACCACGCTGCGCGCCATGATGACGACGCCGCACCTGGGCGAGGCCGGGGTTCATCCTGTCGTCGCCAGCGCCGCGCGCGAGCTGCTCAACAAGTCGGAGAACGAACGCTCGGGCGTGCTGTCCACCGCCATGTCGTTCCTTGGCCTCTATCGCGATCCGATCGTGGCGAGGGTGACGCGGGCCTGCGACTGGCGCATCGCCGATCTGGTCGACGGGCCGGCACCGACCTCGCTCTATCTGGTGGTGCCGCCCTCCGACATCAGCCGCACCAAGCCGCTCATCCGCCTGATCCTCAACCAGGTCGGCCGGCGCCTGACCGAGGAACTCAACCCCAAAGGCCGTCCGCACCGGCTGCTGCTCATGCTCGACGAGTTTCCGGCGCTGGGACGGCTCGACTTCTTTGAAAGCGCGCTCGCCTTCATGGCGGGCTATGGGATAAAGGCTTTCCTCATCGCCCAGAGCCTCAACCAGATCGAGAAGGCCTACGGGCAGAACAATGCCATCCTCGACAATTGCCACATCCGCGTCGCCTTCGCGACCAACGACGAGCGCACCGCCAAACGGATCTCCGACGCGCTTGGCACCGCCACGGAAATGCGAGCGATGAAAAACTATGCCGGGCACAGGCTTTCGCCCTGGCTCGGACATTTGATGGTCTCGCGAACCGAGACGGCGCGACCCTTGCTCACGCCTGGCGAGATCATACAGCTGTCCCCGGAGGAGGAGATTGTCATGGTGGGGGGCGTACCGCCAATCCGGGCTATAAAGGCACGCTACTTCACCGATCCGCGCTTTACCGTGCGGTTGTTGCCGCCACCGACACCCAAACCACTCGATCCGAAGCGACGGCCGAAGGATGACTGGTCCACTCTCATACCGGTGAATGCGCCGCCAGCCCCATCCTCCAATCTTCCCGCGGCTGATGAAGGGGCCGGGAAGGCGGAAGCCGATGATGCGGAGCCGCAGGGCACCCGGGAAGGCGATCAGGCTGACGCTGCCACCGACGCAGCCAATGCTGGCATCCGCCGCGAGCCCGATCTTGGCGAGCATGAGGAAATCGTCCCTCCCGCGAAGGAAATGTCTGGGCAAGAAACGCCCGATGAGGACAATCAGGATGAGGATGCCGCCCGGGCGAAACGCGAGGCGGAGCGGACCATGCGCCGCAATGCCCGTAATGCGTCGCTCGACCCGGATGACGGGATCGTGCTGTGAGTGGAGGCCACGTCAAGCGCAGCATCCGGCTACGGGCTGATCTGGTGCGCCGTCTCGCCGATCACGCCGCTGCGCGCAGCACCAGCCAGGCCGCGATCATCGAGGCTGCGCTGGAGTCCTTCCTGTCGCCCGATGCCGCCGAGCGACTTGAAGCAGCACTTGCCCGCCGGCTCGACCGGTTGACCCGTGATCTTGGCCGCCTCGAATGGCATATCGACCTCACCAACGAGACTCTCGCGCTGTTTGTACGGAATTGGCTCAATGCGACGCCATCGCTCCCGGATGGCGCTACGCAGGCCGCGAGGGCGCAGGGACGCGAGCGCTGGGAGCGGTTTGTAGACATGCTGAACCGGCGCATGGAGTTGGGGCCGCGGTTCAGGAACGAGATCGCGGAAGATGTAACGAGGTCGACTCGGTCGGATCAGGACTCGGGCAGCACCAGTGAATAGCTGGTGCTGCGCCCACCGGCCGGCTCCTTCTCAAGGATGCCGCGCCGGAGCAAATCATTGATGTCGCGCAAGGCGGTATCGGACGATGCCTTGGTGATCGCCGCCCATTTGGCATTGGTCAACTTGCCCTCGAAGCCGTCCAGCAGGCGGTTAACGACCTTGCGCTGGCGTTCGTTCAAGGGCTGGCCCGCGACGGACTCCCAAAACCGCGCCTTGCGCATGACGCTGGCGAGGATGGTTTCAGCGCCGTCGAAGGCGCGATCGAGGCAGCCGATGAACCATAGCAGCCAGGGCGTAATGTCGAGGTCACGCTTCTGAGTCGATTCCAGCATGTCGTAATAGGCTTTGCGCTCGGTGCGGATTTGCGCGGACATGCTGTAGAAGCGTTGCGCGGTCCCTTCCGCACGCGCCAGTGCAAGATCGGCGATGGCGCGGGCAATTCGTCCGTTGCCGTCATCGAAGGGGTGGATGGTGACAAACCATAGGTGCGCGATCCCGGCTTTCAGGACGGGATCCGGCGCGGCTGTCTCGAACCAGTCGAGAAAGCGGGACATATCCGTGTCGAGCCGCTCCGATGCGGGGGCTTCATAGTGGACGCGCTCGCGGCCAATCGGCCCCGACACAACCTGCATCGGGCCGGCTTCGGCGGTGCGCCATGCGCCCACGGTGATGCGGCTCATGCCGCTGCGTCCGGTGGGGAACAGCGCCGCGTGCCAGCCGAACAGCCGTTCGGCGGACAGGGGCTGCGCATAGTTCTGCGTGGCATCGAGCATCATTTCGACAACGCCCTCGACGTTGCGATCCGCTTGAACCAAACCGCCGATGTCCATGCCGAGACGGCGGGCAATGGAGGAGCGCACCTGCTCCCTGTCCAGCACTTCGCCCTCAATCTCGCTGGATTTGATAACGTCCTCGGTGAGCGCTTGAAGCACGGCTTCCGCGCGCAGCGGGAAGCCAAGCGCCTCCATGTGCCCGATCAACCGCCCCTGTCGGTGGCGTACGGCGGCGAGCGGTTGGGCGAGTTGCTCGTCGCTCCAGCGCAGGTTCGGCCAGTCCGGCAGGTCGTGGATATAGGTCATATTCACCGCACTTTCTGCGGCGAATATAGCGATTATTCACCGCAAAGGGCAAGACTATTCACCGCATGATATGCGGCGAATAACGCGGCTTTCACCGCATTTACGATACAGGCGGTCCATGAAACGATCCAAACGTTAAGCCACACATGGCATTTCGGCGAATCCCCTAAACCGCCGGTCAGCAGCAACCGCCACTTATCCGGCGGTTCATCACGTCGAAGGCGTCCTCAAGCGATGGCGCGCTGCTCATCCTTGATGCGGCGTTTCAGGTCGCGGCAGCCTACGCCATTTCCTGTATTACTTCGCCAGAGTGCTACGATCGCAAATCCTTGTTGAATCCGCACTTTTTCTGCGTCTCTTAATCATCCCCGTCGCGCGGACATTCCTGATCCGCGCCGGAAACGGGGATCATGATGGCATCGAGCTGGACCGATACAGAAGCGAGATCGCGTGGTGCGCGGATGCTGCGCACCGCGATCGGCCCGATGGTCGGACACTGGCTGACCGATCCCCTGGTCGTCGAAGTCATGCTCAACCCCGACGGCTGCCTGTGGGTTGATCGGCTGGGCACCGGCCTTGCCGATACCGGAAGGCGGTTGGCCCCTGCCGACGCGGAACGGATCATCCGTCTGGTCGCGCATCATGTCGGCGTCGAGGTTCATGCCCGCAATCCCCGCGTCTCGGCCGAACTGCCGGAAACAGGGGAACGGTTCGAAGGGCTGCTGCCGCCGGTCGTGACCGCGCCGACCTTTGCCATCCGGAAGCCTGCCGTCGCGGTATACACGCTGGCGGACTATGTGGCGGCGGGCATCATGTCCCAGCCCCAGGCCGACGCACTGCGCACTGGCGTCACGGAGCGGTTGAACATCCTCGTTGCCGGTGGAACCGGCACGGGCAAGACCACGCTCACCAACGCTCTTCTGGCCGAAGTGGCACAGACCAATGATCGCGTGGTCCTGATCGAAGACACGCGCGAGTTGCAGTGCGCGGCGCCGAACCTTGTCGCCATGCGGACGAAAGATGGCGTCGCCTCGCTCTCCGATCTCGTTCGCTCGTCGCTCCGCCTGCGCCCTGATCGCATCCCCATCGGAGAGGTCCGCGGGGCCGAGGCGCTCGATCTCCTCAAAGCCTGGGGCACCGGCCATCCTGGCGGCATTGGCACCATCCATGCCGGAAGCGCGCTGGGTGCGCTGCGCCGGATGGAACAGCTCATCCAGGAAGCGGTGGTGACCGTCCCGCGTGCGCTTATCGCCGAGACCATCAATCTTGTCGCCGTGCTGGTCCGCGACGGCCACGGCCGCCGCCTCGCCGAACTGGCCCGTGTCGACGGGCTCGATCCCGCCTCCGGCGACTATCGCCTCATTGCCCACTCAGCCCCCCACGGAGAATCTTCATGACTCATGCCCTCCGGCGTGGCGCCCGTCGCGCCGCGCTCGCCGCCTCTGCAATCTTCGTCACGCTGATGATGGCCGGTCCGGCCCATGCCGGCGGCTCGTCGATGCCCTGGGAAGCGCCGCTGCAATCGATCCTGGAATCGATCGAAGGGCCGGTGGCCAAGATCGTCGCGGTGATCATCATCATCGTCACGGGCCTCAGCCTCGCCTTCGGCGACACGTCGGGCGGATTCCGCCGGCTGATCCAGATCGTGTTCGGCCTGTCGATCGCCTTTGCCGCCAGCTCCTTCTTCCTCAGCTTCTTCAGCTTCGGCGGTGGAGCGCTGGTATGATGAACGGCGCGGACGATATCCCGGGCTATTATGCGCCGGTCCACCGCGCGCTCTGCGAGCCCATCCTGCTCGGCGGTGCGCCACGCAGCCTTGCCATCGTCAACGGCACGCTCGCCGGCGCCATCGGTCTCGGCTTGCGCCTGTGGATCGCCGGTCTCGCGCTTTGGGCGATCGGCCATGCGCTCTCGGTCTGGGCCGCGCGGCGCGATCCGCAGTTCGTCGATGTCGCCCGCCGTCACCTCAAATATCCGGTCTGGATGCGGCCATGATGAACCTCGCTGAATATCGCTCCAAGGCCGCCTGCCTCGCCGATTTCCTGCCATGGGTCGCACTGGTCGCGCCGGGCGTGGTGCTGAACAAGGACGGATCGTTCCAGCGCACGGCACGCTTTCGCGGTCCCGATCTCGACAGCGCCACGCCCGCCGAGCTGGTCGCGGTGACCGCGCGTCTCAACAATGCGCTGCGCCGTCTCGGTTCCGGCTGGGCCGTGTTCGTGGAAGCACAGCGCGTTCCCGCGCTGGACTATCCGGACAGTGCCTTTCCCGATCCGGCCTCGGCACTTGTCGATATGGAGCGGAGCGAGCAATTCCGGGAAGCGGGCAGCCATTTCGAGAGCTTCTATTATCTGACCCTCCTCTGGATGCCGCCCGCCGAAGAGGCTGCGCGCGCGGAGAGCTGGCTCTACGAAGGCCGTTCGGGCAGCGGCGTCGATCCGCACGAGCAATTGGCCGGCTTCATCGATCGGACGAACCGCGTGCTCAACTTGGTCGAAGGCTTCGTGCCCGAGGTCGGCTGGCTCGATAACGCCGACACGCTGACCTACCTCCATTCATGCGTATCGACCAAGCGCCAGCGCGTACGGGTGCCCGAGACGCCCATGTATCTCGATGCGCTGCTTACCGATGAGGGTCTGACCGGCGGGCTCGAGCCGAAGCTGGGCAAGCATCATCTGCGCGTGGCTACAATCACCGGCTTTCCAACGGCGACCTTTCCGGGCCTGCTCGACGAGTTGAACCGGCTGGCCTTCTCCTATCGCTGGTCGACCCGCGCGATCATGCTCGACAAGACGGACGCGACCAAATTGCTGACCAGGATCCGGCGCCAGTGGTTCGCCAAGCGCAAGAGCGTCGCCGCGATCCTCAAAGAGGTGATGACCAACGAAGCCTCGGTGCTGACCGACACCGATGCGTCGAACAAGGCGGCCGACGCGGACCTCGCTTTGCAGGAGCTGGGCGCGGACCATTCGGGCATCGCCTATGTGACCGCGACCGTTACGGTGTGGGATTGCGATCCCGCATTGGCGGCCGAGAAGCTGCGGCTGGTCGAGAAGATCATCCAGGGCCGCGACTTCACCGCGACGATCGAAGGCATGAACGCGATCGAGGCCTGGCTGGGTTCGCTCCCCGGCCATGTATACGCAAACGTTCGCCAGCCTCCGATTTCCACGCTCAATCTCGCCCACCTGATCCCCCTGTCAGCGGTGTGGGCGGGGGCGGAACGGGACGAGCATTTCGGTGACGCTCCCTTGCTTTACGGCAAGACCGAAGGCTCGACCCCGTTCCGTCTTTCGCTTCATGTCGGCGATGTCGGCCACATGCTGATCGTCGGGCCGACGGGGGCCGGCAAGTCGGTGCTGCTGGCGCTGATGGCGATGCAGTTCCGGCGCTATGCCGACAATCAGATTTTCGCTTTCGACTTCGGCGGCTCGATCCGGGCGGCAGCCATCGCCTGCGGCGGCGACTGGCAGGATCTCGGCGGCGCACTGCATGACCAAGAAGGTGGTGAGGGCGTGGCCCTGCAACCGCTCGCGCGGATCGACGATCCCGGCGAGCGTGCCTGGGCTGCGGAATGGCTCGCTGCCATCCTTGGCAGTGAAGGCGGCACGGTCGATCCCGCCGCCAAGGAGCATCTGTGGACCGCGCTCGGCTCGCTCGCCTCGGCGCCGCCGTCCGAACGCACGCTCACCGGGCTGGCCGTGCTCCTGCAAAGCCAGGAACTGAAACAGGCGCTCGCGCCCTATTGCGTCGGCGGTCCCTGGGGACGGCTGCTCGACGCCGAGACCGAGCATCTGGGTGAGGCAAGCTTCCAGGCGTTCGAGACCGAAGGGCTGGTCGGCGCGGCATCGGCCGCCGCTGTGCTCGCCTATCTCTTCCACCGGATCGAAGGCCGGCTCGACGGGCGACCCACGCTCATCATCATCGATGAGGGCTGGCTGGTGCTCGACAGCCCCGCCTTCGCCGCGCAGCTTCGTGAATGGCTGAAGACCCTGCGCAAGAAGAACGCCAGCGTCGTGTTCGCCACGCAGAGCCTCGCCGATATCGAGACGTCTGCAATCGCGCCCGCCATCATCGAAAGCTGCCCGACGCGCATCTTCCTGCCCAACGAGCGCGCTACCGAGCCGCAGATCGCAGCGATCTATGAGCGCTTCGGGCTCAACGCCCGGCAGATCGAGATATTGAGCCGGGCAACGCCCAAGCGCGATTATTATTGCCAGTCGCGGCGCGGCAACCGGCTGTTCGAACTGGGCCTTGGCGAAGTCGCGCTCGCCTTCACTGCCGTATCGTCAAAATCCGACCAGCTCCGCATCGGCGAGCTTGTCGCCAAGCATGGGACACACGCCTTCGCTGCCCATTGGCTCAGGCACCGCAGCCTCGATTGGGCCGCCGCCCTGCTGCCCGAACCCGTTCCGCTGACAGCATCCATCCCGAGCGACGAACTCTTGCTGCCGCTCGGTCCCGAGGAGTTACGCTCATGAAGAAGTATCTGCTTCGCCGCGCCTTGCTGGCCGGCGCTATCGCACTGTCCGTCACCGGCACGATGACCGCCGTTCCGGCGCAGGCGCAGTTCGGTTTCGGCGGCATCGTATATGACCCGACCAACTATGCGTCGAACGTCCTGCAGGCGGCCCGCGCGCTGCAACAGATCAACAATCAGATCCAACAGATCCAGAACCAGGCAACCAGCCTCATCAACGAGGCGAAGAACCTCGCCAGCCTGCCGGTCTCGACGCTTTCGACCTTGCAGAACCAGGTCAATCAGACCCGGCAGTTGCTGAGCGAGGCCCAGCGCATCGCCTATGATGTGCAGAGCATCCAGCAGGCGTTCGACGGCCGCTACAAGGGTAGTGCGCTCACCGGCGACCATGCCCAGATGGTCGCCAATGCCAATGCGCGCTGGGAAGACAGCGTCGGTGCGCTCGAGGATGCGTTGCGCGTGCAGGCCGGCGTGGTGGGCAATTTGGGCGGAACCCGCGCGTCGATCGACACGCTGGTCGGTGCCAGCCAGTCGGCGAGCGGCGCTTTGCAGGCGGCGCAGGCCGGCAACCAGCTTCTCGCGCTCCAGTCGCAGCAGCTCGCCGACCTCACCGCCGCAATTGCCGCGCAGGGCCGCGCCCAAGCGCTCGAATCCGCGCGCAACGCTGCGATCGAGGCTGAGGCGCGCGAACGCTTCCGCCGCTTCCGGGGCAAGAACTGACATGAGCCGCACGGCGAAGATCGCGGCTGCCGGCGCGCTTGGCGGGCTGCTCATGACGCTCACCGTCGCGATGATGATGCGTGAGGAGCGCCGCGTCGAGACGATCATCGTCCCGGTCAAGGAGAACGACAGTGATCCGATGGCCCGTGATCTTCGCCGCTGCCGCACGCTCACCATGCCCGACAGCGGCTGCGAGGCGGCCTGGGAAGAAAAGCGCCGCCGCTTCTATCGCAAGGAGGACCGACCGTGAATGACACCGGCGTTATCGACACCTTCCTCGGGGTCTTCACCGGCTATATCGATAGCGGGTTCGGCCTGCTCGGCGGCGAGGTCGCCTTTCTGTCCTCGACCCTGATCGTTATCGACGTGACGATTGCCGCCCTGTTCTGGGCCTGGGGTGCCGACGAGGACGTGCTTCAGAGGCTGGTGAAGAAGACACTCTATATCGGCGTCTTCGCTTATATCATCGGCAATTTCTCGAGTCTCGCCACGATCCTGTTCGACAGCTTCGCTGGCTTGGGTCTCAAGGCTTCGGGCGGCGGGATGGCGCTCGCCGATTTCATGAAGCCCGGCACGGTCGCTGCGACGGGGCTCGATGCCGGCGCGCCGCTGCTCGACGCGACCGAGGATCTGGTGGGGCCGGTCGGCCTCTTCACCAATTTCCCCGAGATCATGATCCTGCTCGTCGCCTGGCTGATCGTGGTGCTGGCTTTCTTCGTGCTCGCTATCCAGGTGTTCGTCACCATCATCGAGTTCAAGCTGGTGACGCTCGCCGGCTTCGTGCTGCTGCCCTTCGCTTTCTTCAATCGCACGGCCTTCATGGCCGAGAAGGTGCTGGGCCATGTCATCTCGTCGGGCGTCAAGGTGCTGGTGCTCGCGGTCATCACCGGCATCGGCACGACGCTGTTCACCCAGTTCATCAACGCTGGCGTCGGCCCCGAACCCGACATCGAACAGGTCATGGCGATCGCGCTCGCCGCGCTGACGCTGCTGGGCCTCGGCATTTTTGGTCCCGGCATCGCCAATGGTATCGTCGCCGGCGGTCCGCAGCTCGGCGCAGGCGCCGCAGCCGGAACGGCGCTTGTCGCGGGCGCTTCGTTGGCCGGCGGTGCCGCAGGCGCGAAACTTGCAGCCGGCACTGCGGGTTCCGCCGTCGCCGTGGGCGGCAGGGCGACCGCCGCGACCGCCCGCGGTACCACCCGCACCTCCGGCGCCGCGGCTGCCGCCTACAGCATGGGATCGTTCGGCAAGACCGGCGCCAGCGCCGTTGCCGGAGGGATCGCCGCTACGGGAGAGGCCGCGCTTGCCGGTGCCGGCAGGGCTGCCGCCTCGCCCTTACGCAAGATGACCGACAAGACCGGCCAGTCATTGCGGTCGAACTTTCGCGGCGGCGCGCGCTCCACATTCGGCGTGGCGCCGGAAGGTCCGGCTGCTCCGGCTACCGCCGCCCCGTCGGAGTCTGGAGCGGGAACCGCCTCGTCATCGAGCGGGCCGCCCTCCTGGGCGAAAGCCATGAAGCATCGCCAGACCATGACACAGGGCGCGACCATGTCAACGCACACCCTCAAGGGCGGCGACAGCCACGGCGGCGGCAACGGCCCCGACGTCTCCGACAAGAGCTGAATTCTCGAAAGGACAACTGCATGTTCCGACGGCCCTCCATCCGCTATGGACAATCGCCCGAGCCGGTCACGCCCTACCAGCGTGCCGCGCAGGTCTGGGACGACCGCATCGGCTCGGCGCGTGCCGCGGCGAAAAACTGGCGGCTCGCCTTTTTCGGATGCCTCGTGCTTTCGGGCGGATTGTCTGCCGGCCTCGTTTGGCAATCGGCGCGGGGACATATCACCCCCTGGGTAGTCGAGGTCGACAAGCTGGGCGCGGCGCAGGTCGTTGCGCCCGCCGACGTCGATTATCGCCCGACCGATCCGCAGATCGCATTCCACCTCGCGCGCTTCATCGAAGGGGTGCGCTCGGTTCCCGCCGACCCGATCGTGCTGCGTCAGAATTGGCTGCGCGCCTATGATTTCGCCACGGACAAGGGCGGACTCGCGCTCAACGATTATGCGCGCAGCAACGATCCCTTCGCTCTGGTCGGCAAGGTGCAGGTCGCGGTCGATGTGTCGAGCGTGATCCGCGCCTCGAACGATAGCTTCCGGGTCGCCTGGACCGAGCGGCGCTATTCTGACGGTGCGCTTGCCGAGACCTCGCGCTGGTCCGCGATCCTCACCGTCACCGTCCAGACCCCACGCACGCCCGACGGCCTGCGGAAGAACCCGCTGGGCGTGTTCGTCAATGCCCTCAACTGGTCGAAGGAACTCAGCCAATGAGACAGATTTCATTTCGCAAGGCTGTTCCCGCCTTGCTAATCTCCGCGTCAGCGCTTGGTGCCTGCACCACGACGTCCGCGAAGCCGCGCGCCACCGTCCATGAAGCGCCGCGTGAAGCGTTGGCGATCCCAAGGCCGGAACCGGCGCATGCCGTGCAGGTTGTGGCCATCCCAGTGCCGCTGCCGCTTCCCGGCCAGTTGAAGCCGCTCGGGAATAGCCCGCGGGTATCAGAACCGGCAGATCCGCGCCGCCGTGTGGGCGCCGCCAATGTCGCCGCCCGCGTGGAACCCAGCCGCGACGGCTATGTGAACGCGATCCAGCAATATCCTTGGGCCGATGGCGCGCTCTATCAGGTCTATGCTGCCCCCGGCCAGCTGACCGACATCGTGCTTCAGGAAGGCGAACAGCTTGTAGGCCCCGGGCCGGTCGCGGCCGGTGACACGGTGCGCTGGATCATCGGCGACACGGTGAGCGGGGCTGGTCCCACGGCGCGCGTGCATATCCTCGCGAAGCCCACCCGGCCAGACATTGCAACGAATCTCATCATCAATACCAACCGGCGGACCTATCATCTGGAACTGCGGGCAACGCCCTCCACCTGGATGGCCTCAGTGTCGTGGACCTATCCGCAGGACCAACTCATCGCACTGCGCGGTGCTGCGGCTGAGCGTGCGCGCGACATGCCGCTTGCTTCCGGCATCGATGTCGCCTCCCTCGACTTTCGCTACCGGATCGGCGGGGATCGTCCCGACTGGCGGCCGGTGCGGGTGTTCGATGATGGCCGACAAGTCTTCATCGAATTTGCCGAAGGCGTGGAGCGCACGGACATGCCGCCGCTGTTCGTCACTGGCGACATTGGGCCTGCCGAGCTCGTCAATTACCGCGTCGCAGGCCGCTACATGATCGTCGACCGGCTCTTTTCCCGTGCCGAACTGCGGCTTGCTTCGGGCAAACGCGAGGCAAGGGTCAGCATCGAGCGCGAAAGCCAGCGCCGCAAGGGCCAGTCGTGAGCGGGCCGGGAGGAGAAAGGGCTGAAGCTGGGGAGCCGGTCGTCGGCCCGCCGCAGGACCCCGCAGCCAGGCCGAATGTGGGGGAGGAGCCGGAAGCGGCGCCGGCTGCCGCTCCGCCGCCCGTCCATGATGGGCAGGCATTCCGGTTGCGCGGCGATCCGCCGTCCGTCATGCGTCTTTCGCGCAAGGCGCTTGCCTCTGTCGCTGCGGTCACCTGTCTCAGCATCGGCGGCGCGCTCGTCTATGCACTTCTGCCCGCGCGTCATGCCGACGTACCGAATCTCGTCGATACCGAGAGCCGGAACAAGGCGGACAATGTGACCGCGGCGCCGGCCAGCTACGACAAGGTTCCCAAGCTCGGTCAGCCGCTCCCCGGCGACCTCGGCCGCCCGATCCTCTCGGCGCAGCAAAATGGTCAGCCCGTTCCCGTGCCGCCCATGGGGACGCCGGCCCCTCAATCCGTGGACCCGCGCATCGCTGCAGCGGAACAGGCTCGCCAGCGCATCACGCAGGAGCGCGACACCGCGCGCACCAGCCGATTGTTCCTTGGCGAGGCAATGAGCGGCGCGCGCGCATCGGCGGCGCCTGCCGAACAGGCTATGCCGCCCGCATCCGTTGGCATTGCGGCCAATCCGGCTCCCGCGCCGACTGGCAAGCGGGGCTTTATGGCCGTCACCGCCGACCGGTCCACCGTCAGCAATGAGCGGGTCGCTCCTCCGGTCTCACCTTATATCGTGCAGGCAGGCAGCATCATCCCGGCCGCGTTGATCACCGGCATCCAGTCGGATCTGCCCGGCCAGATCACCGCGCAGGTCACGCAGAATGTCTATGACAGCCCGACGGGACGCATTCTTCTCGTGCCCCAAGGCTCGCGGCTGATCGGCGAATATGACAGCGAAGTCTCGGCGGGTCAAAGCCGCGTACTGCTCGCCTGGGATCGGCTTATTCTTCCAGACGGCCGCTCGATCCTGCTGGACCGCCAGCCAGGTGCCGATGCGTCCGGTATGGCCGGAATCCGGGATCGCGTGAATTATCACTGGGGCAACATGCTCAAAGCCGCGCTGGTCTCGACGTTGCTAGGTGTCGGCACCGAGCTTGCATCCGACAGCGACGACGCGCTGGTCGAGGCTCTGCTCTACGGCACGCAGGACACGATCAATCAGACGGGACGCCAAATCGTGCAGCGTCAGCTCGGCATCCCGCCGACGCTCACCATACGCCCAGGCCATGTCCTTCGCGTCATCGTGACGCGCGATTTGGTACTCGAGCCGCCGCGGGAGGAACAGTGATGAACAAGCTGAAACTGGGTCCGATCAACGATGACAAGCCGGTCAAGCTGACACTGGAATTGCCCGCGTCCATCCACCGTGATCTCATTGCCTATGCCAGGGTTCACGCCGCCCAGACCGGCCTTTCTCAGCCGCTTTCCGTCGAGCGTCTGATTGCGCCGATGCTCGAGCGCTTCATGGGCACCGATCGCGGCTTTGCCAGGAACAGAAGTCAGTCCGTGTCCAAATCGGACTAAACTATGGATAGCGGATACACATGCGATTCCTATCCGCTAGAATAGAGTCACCGCCTGCTTGCAAGCGGGTGACCGGGTGACTGGCGCGTATGTCCAGGCTTGAAGCTAAAGGCGTCGGTGCGTGCTCCCAACGCACGATCTCACTACTCGGTCGCAATTTCACGTCACTGGTCATATTTCCGCAGTATTGGCTTCGATTATAATAGAATTATAATCCGATTATAAAATGGATTGCCCTGGCACGATCTGAAAACCTTCCGCACGCGACTGATTGAGTCGCATTACAAGAAAGGTACGTGCGATGGAAAAGATGATTCTTGACGGCGATGTCATCGAACTGGGCACCGTCACCGCTGAAACGCGGGGCAACGCCGATATCGGCTTCTACGATAGCGAAACGTCCCGCGCCTATGTGCTGGGCGGAATTCAGGACGACGACTGAAATCCTGCGGGGGGCGTACAGCACTTGGATCCGTACGTCCCCTCGCTTTCCTTGATGCAGCCATCATGCCTCTAATGATGCCAAAAACACTTCTTCATTGCGATCTGGGAGACGTGGTCGTGCTGCTCGATCTCCTGGGCGGACGATATCGTTTGCTTTGCGGCGCGGCCGCTGATGCTCTGAGAGCACTCCTCTGCGAAGAGACGAGCGCCACGCAGGAGAAATGGCTTCTGGAACGCGGGTTTGCTGTAGAACGACAAGAGGTATCTTGGTCATTCAATCCTGATGTCATCCCACCGACAGCGAGCATTGATGAATGTAGCACTTTGCCGGTTTCTCCCTTGTTGACGGCACGCGCCGTCATCGCTCAGCGTCTTGCAGCAAAAGCTCTCGACCGACAGCCCCTCCGCGATGTTCTGGTAACGCTAAAGGATCGCGCGCCGAGGCCAGAAGCGGGCTCGGCCCCGAGCCTCACCATTGCGCAGGCTTTTCGGAAATCATGGCGCTGGGTCGGGCAGACAGATCAATGTTTGTCGCGCAGCATAGCGCTTGCCTCGATGCTGTTCGACCGGGCAGAAGCTGCTCGGCTCGTCATCGGTGTAAGGATGCCTTTCGCGGCACATTGCTGGGTCCAGTCAGGCTCGCTCCTTCTGACCGAGCCTCTGGAACGCATACGGCCGTATACGCCGATCCTTGCCGTCTGATGTCTGGTCGATACCTCATTCGCCTCGGTGTCAAAGCCGCCGTTGAATCCGAAGATCCGCACCTCCCGCTGCGCCGGACATTCGCCAGAGGGACAGTTTGCCTGTGGTCGGACGAGGACGGGATAGATATTGACTCCCGAGGCTACATAGTTGGGCATCTTTTCGAGAAGGGCAAACCGGGCTGCCGGGTGACCCGCTTGGGAAAACAGGCGCGCGAGGACATCATTCAATCTTCGGGGCGCGCCTTGCTGGAACGGTATTGGGGCGGCTATGTCGCGATTCTGGCATCTCCGCCGGATCAGGAAATATCGATCCTCCGCGATCCATCTGGTGCATTGCCATGCCTGACCCTGCATTCCGGCGAACAAATCATCGTTGCGAGCGATATTCAACTTGCAGCCAGTCTTTCCACGCGCCCGATTCAAATAGATTATCTGGAACTCGCCCGATTTATCAGCGGTACCGACCAGTTGGGCCGGCGCACCTGCCTCGCTGCCGTCGATGAAATCCTGCCTGGCGAACAACTCCATTTCCTCGAAGGGCGGGTGGCCGCAAAAGCACTATGGTCACCATGGTCTTTCACCGATCCTCTCGGCGACGGACCCGATCTCCTCGCTTCGCTCCAGGCGTGTCTGATGGATTGCACCTCATCTTGGGCATCCTGCTTTGAGCACATCGTCCTTGGCGTCTCAGGAGGGCTCGATTCGTCGATCGTGGCCGTAGGAGTCAGTAAGGTTTGTCCCGACCTTAGGTGCTTCACGATGATTGGCCCGGATCCGGACGGCGATGAATCCGCTCATGCGCGCGTACTCACGGATTTCCTGGGCCGACCGCTGCAGCGCGTGAACTACGACATCGATTGCATTGACATCGAGCGTCCGGTCTTGCCGCATCTGCCCTGGCCTGTCGGTAGTCTTTTCCTTCAGGGCATCGAGCAGGCACATCAGGAACTGGTCGAACGGTCTCCTGTCGATGCCTATTTCGCCGGGAATGGAGGCGATGGGGTTTTGTGCAACCTCAGTTCGGCGTCGCCGCTTGCCGACCGCTTCCAGGCAGAGAAATTCAGTCGGGGATTCATGAGGACATTACGCGACATTTGCGATCTGACTGGCGCGGACGCCTTGACTGTCCTGCGCCTCGCATCGCGACGCCTGACGAGACGAAGAGACGGCTTTGTTCCCCACCGCGACATTCTCGGCCTGACGCCCACGATTGTGGAGCGATTGGGGCCGGCTGTTTCCCATCACCCCTGGCTGAGCGACGTGCCAAAGCGATTTCCCGGGAAATGGGCGCATGTCGCGATGATCACACGTTCACACCGTAGCATTGAATTCCACCCGCGCACCGAGCCACCTCAGATCGCGCCCCTGCTGTCACAGCCGATAGTAGAACTTTGTCTCGCAATTCCTACATGGCTCTGGGTCGCTGGCGGACGCGACCGCTCCATGGCGCGCGGCGCGATGGAGGACATCCTTCCTCGGGCCTTGCTCAAGCGCACTGGCAAGGGCGGACCTGATGGCTTCATGCATCTGATCTACCGCACCAGAAGATCCGAAATACGGTCCTTCTTGCGTGATGGCCTGCTCGTCGCCAATGGCCTCCTTGATCCTTCATTTCTGGATCAACCTTTCGATCTGAGCGCCAATGGGCGGGGCCGGGTCCGGCGCATGCTCGCCTTCGTTGCAGCAGAGAGTTGGGCTAGGGCGTGGAGCCGTTGATCTCAGCGGGCCTGAGAGGGCTGCTTGTCGCCATCTCTGACCAGATCGCGCCTCGATCTGGGAATGGTTGCTGCGCTGGTGCTTTTCCCTTCAGCCAGAAATCGAACCAAACGATATTTTCGCGCATGGCGAGCATCCTGTTCGATGGAATCGTGAAGATATGCGCTTCGTCCGAACTTGAATCGCGCCCCGGATAAAGGTCGATCTGCGCTGGAATGTTCGCGGCGCGTAAGGCACGATAAAAATCGATCGCCCCGCCTTGTGGCGTTGCCATCTGAAAGAGGACGGGACCGCTTGCCTTGTCAGCACGCAACGAGGGCGAGAGTCGCCGGTAGTTTTCGATCGCCGGCCCAAATGGCGAGCCTCCAAATATGGCATCGTAGGATTTCATCAGCCGAGGATATGCGGAAGGCTCAAGATAGCCGCCATCGCCGCTGGACGCGGCTCGGAACATCGTGGACTGTGTCATTGTCACATTCGCCATCTGTGATCCGCGACTGTAACCGGCAATTCCGACACGGTCAGGATCGACAAGGCCCTGCTCGATCATCTGGGTTATTGCCGCCTCGAACGCCCCGACACCTTCCAGCCAGATCAATTGTTGAACTTCGGCGGCGGGAAGATCACCTGTTCCACTGCCCCATCGCGCATAGGCCGCGCTGAGCCGCGCACTTTGGCTGGGGGTCGGATCATTGACGAGAAGGACGAAATAACCTTGCTCGGCGAAGAACTGCACCGGATAGTTCCACTGAAATCCGTCGCGGCAAAAGCGCTCATCAGCATCGCTGCCGTGCGTAACGATCACTGCTGGATATCGAATGCCTGGTCGATAGTGTCGCGGCCAAACAACGAAGCCGCTGGCCGGATAGCCGCCGCGGCTGTTCCATGTGGCAGGAGTCGTCTGGAGTTCGCTTATGGCGCTGTGATGATCGGAAACCGCAGCGATGAAGTCGATTTTCGCCTCGTCAGGACGGACTGACACGATCTCAGGCGCGTGTGACAGGCTTTCCCTGATGCAGACGCCACGCTTGAGGTCGGGCGTAAAATCACATTTGGTCAGACTCAAGTTTGAGCTGATGGCATGGGCCTGATTCTTGTTGATCAGCACCAGACCATAGCGAGGATGTTCCAGGTAGCGCGTACCCAGGATCGTCGCATTTCCGTCCCGAGAGCGCCAACTGCCCGCCGACCTCGGATCGTCGATAAGGAAATCTACCTTGCCGTAATCCCGCAGTGTCCGAGTTTCCGACACCTCAACCAGCTTGCGCGCGTGTCCAATGCCAAGGGTGGTCAGCCTGCCGCCATGCGGGCCAGGCGGCAATCGGGCGAAAGGCGATGCTGGCCAATCGGCCAGCACGCGCACCAGCCTGTCGGAGAGTCGGACGCCGCGGCGTTCATAGCGTATGGGACCGTCGGAAGGCCTGTCCTCGATGCTGAATTGTACCTCCTCGCCGGTCCAGGCGACGGTGCCGCCAAAGAACTGCGCAATTCGGTCGGTTGGCGGCCTGACGGCGACTTCGTTGGCCACGCCGTCGATCGATCGAAGATGGTAGATGATATCGGCAGATTTCTGCGGGCGTCTCACGCCAAGTTGGTGAGCCACTTCGGTGTCGAACAGGACGGCTCGACTGATGCGGGGCCGGATGGACGAGTACCACAGCCATTTGCCGTCAGGGGACCACGCATAGGAAAGGATGCCGACATCAAGCGGCATATCTAAGCTTCCGAAATTCGTGGATCCGTCAGAGACACCGACCCGCGCCAAGGGCCGATGAGCGAGTTCCACGCGAATGGAAAAATCTGCGCCGATACGGTAGAGTTGCTGCCCCGCTCCAAGATCGGCAAGGACGCTCCAGTCGTTCGTACCGGGTACCATCCGTAGGCCCGATATAATCCGGTCCCGCAGCAACACCTTCTTCTGTCCATCGTGCAGATTAATGACATTAAGCGTCGCAATGGGTCGGTCACGGCCGATATCAGCCGTTTTGACGACATAGGCAGCCCTGGTTGCCGTGCCGTTCAGGGCAATGTCTGTGACCTCGGGCGCGGTGACGATATCCTCGATTGTCCAGCGTGCCTCCGTCTTCGGCTGACTCTGCACGGCCGACCCCATCGAAATCGCGAGAATACCAGCGAAACCGGTCGCGACCCACTGGCGGATCATCACCATTTGCGGCTCACCGAAATGCTGAGGAAGCGTCCGGTCGCGGAGTAGTTCGTGGTGTCGAATGGCGTGTCGGAAGGGGTGCTGGTGTAGATGGTCGCTGGCTTCTCGTTGAAGATATTCAGCGCATTAAGCCCCACTTCAAAGGAACCGAGCCGAATCCGGCCAGTCAGATCCAATGTTGTGAAAGAGGCGATGTCCACACTTTGCATGCGTCGTGCATCGACGACGCCACCAACATAGGTCACGAAGCCGGACAGCGAAAATCGCTCGTTACCGTAGCTCGCTCCGCCGCGGGCCTTGAAGTGCGGCGGGTTGAAGATCTGGCCGGCAAGTTCCGTCGTTGGCAGCCCCGGCAGGAGAAGCTGCTTGCTGTGCAGCCAGGTCGCGGCCCCCGACAGCGCGAGGCTGTCGCTCTCACTGATCGACAGACGATAGCGTGCTGCAAGATCGACGCCGCGATACCATTGGCGCGCAATGTTCCGGTCGCGCGCGTCGAGGATCGCAACGACTTTGCTCGGATCATATGGACCACCGGTGCCGTTTTGCAGCCCCGGCGCGGAGGCGCCGCTGACAATCGCCGCCTGCTCCGCCAGCGTGGGGTTGAAGGTGATCAGGGAGGCATAGAGCGGATTGGTAAGCACCCCGGCGCTGGAGGCTAATGGCGGAGCGACGCGATCGGTATAGAGGATGTGGAAATAGCTGGCGGAGAGCGACAGACCGGAAAGAGGTTTCGCCTCGGCGCTCACCGACCAGTTCTCGGATCGCTCGGCCTTCGTCTTGTCGTTGCCGCCAAGTGCGTAAATGAAAGCCGAGCCAGGCGGAAAGGCGTCGCTATAGCCGCTCACCGGGAATAGGACTGTCGCATAGCCGGAATATTGCTGGTAGAGTGTGGGCAGCTTGAACGAGCGGCCCCAGGAACCCTTGATCTCCAGTCCTTCTACCGGCTCGAAGATCATGCCCGCCTTTGGCGTTACGATTCGGTCTGAATCGGAATAATCTTCCAATCGGACGGCGCCGGTTATCGAGAATGAACGCGCGAAGGGCACCGCTTGCCCCGTGCCGATCAACGGCAGAAATGCTTCAGCATAGGCAAAGTAGTTTCGGCGTTGACGCGCCAGATAGAGGCCCGGGACGTCGTTGGTGAAATGATATTCCCGAAAGCCTCCACCCAAGGCTAGCCGTGCGCTACCCCCGGGAAGCGCGAACAATGGCCCTTGCGTGCTGAGCTCAATCGACTCGCTCCGGTTCCTGAACCGGGCGACCGGCGTCGAACTCAGCGCCCCGCCGGAATAGACGCGTGAAACGCCGTCTGTATTGTCGATCCCGTAGAAGCCGGACGCAGTGGCGGTCCAGCCCGATGATAGGTCGAAAGTCAGTGTCGGTGCGACACCAACGGTCTCGAACTTTCTGCGTACGCGAATGCCCTGATAATCGATCGGCTGGTTTATCAGATATCCATTCGCACTGTTCATCTCCCCGGTCTTGAAAACAAAATCCGTGGTGAGACTGATTCCGTTGGCCAGTTCTTGATGGCCGGTGATCAGCAGATTGTGTCGGTAGAGATCAGGATAGATAGTCGATTCCGGGTTAGCTGCGGCCGTATAGCTGCGGTTGCCTGCCTTGATCGCTCCGTTTCGGAAGTAGTCGTACGCAACCAGAACACCCCCGTCGTCCCAGGCCGAACCGCTGACCACATCATATTGCTGCTGGAAATTTCCCCCATCCGTCGATCCTCCGAGCCGGGCGCTGGCATAAAGGCCGGAATAATCCTTCTTCAGAATGACATTGACGACGCCGGCCACAGCGTCTGCTCCGTAGATCGCGGACGCTCCGTCTGCCGAAACCTCGACACGATCAACGGCCGCGACCGGAATACTGCTTATGTCGATTGCAGCACTGATGCCGCTGTAGCTTAGACGGTTGCCGTTGAGCAGGGTGAGCGTTGCATTCGGACCGATGCCTCGCAGGTTGAATGTCGAAGCGCCATTCACATTGCCGTTCTGGTTAGGCGCACCCTGTGAACTTCCGATGCCCGGATTCTGGCCACCACCGAAATTCTGCGGGAGGCTGCGCGCCACTTCGCCCAGATCAGCCTGGCCAGCTTCTTTGATTTCATTCTGGCTGATGATGGTTACAGGAGCTGCGGACGGGCTCCCCTTGATACGACTGCCAGTCACAACGATTTCGCGGCCGGCCGCCTCATCGTCTGCTGCCGCTATCACTGCCGATCGCCCCCGGATGATCACGGCTTCGTCCCGGAAGCGAGCGCGCAGGTTCGTGCCAGCCAGCAAACGCTCGATCGCCTGCCGCGCGGTGAGCGCGCCCTTGAGCCTGGGCGCGGGAACGCCGTTCACATCCTCGGTCGACGCATAAAGCTCCCAGCCTGCCTTGGCCGCAACACTGCGCAGCGCATCGCCCAGATCCTGCGCCTGGAGGTCGAACTGATAAGTCCGGTCGCTCCGCGCCAGCGCCGGCGTCGGCAATGCCGTCACTGCGACCCCCGCCAGCAGCGCCGCAAACCCGTGAAACTGTTTCTCCGCCATAATGACCCCTGATGATCATGAGCGCATGCCGGCCGGCTCGCTCTTGATCGGGGTATCGACGCAGGTTGCAGGGGTGCCGTCAGTCACCTTTCGCAAAATATTTCGCGGGCGATGCTACAGGGGCTGCAAATGGATGCCATCGGCCCGGCGGGAGACGCGGAGCCGGAACAGCTCGGCGATCCGACTGGCGAACCTGTCCGTCTCGGTTAGCTGGAACCGCCCTGACGCCGTGAGGCTCGCAAGCTTTGGCTCGTCGAGAATGAGCGGCGTCTGCGCATAGCGATTAGCTTCGCGGATAAGCTCGCCGAGCGCGATCGTGCGATATTCCATCCATCCGTTTGGCCAGTCGCGGGTGTCGGCCGCAGGCGCCGTAATCACGCGCGGCGCGAAATCGCTTCCCGCGTAGAGGACGGGACGGTCGATCGCGAGCAATACGCCCGCGCTTTGCGTATCCGTGGACGTATCATGCGCCTTCACGCGGGCTGAGCCCGACCGCAGCCGCAGTTCGACACGCGCATTCCCGTCCACCCCGACATCGATCGCCCCATCGACCGTGACGACATCGCCATTACCAGCCTGAATCGTGAAGACGCGCGGATCGGCCGCCACGACGAAGCGCGCACGGCCCTGGCGCAGCAGCGCGTGGCGCCTGCCCCGGTCGATCGTCACCTCGACCCGGCTGTCGGTGTCGAGGGTCACCAGCGATCCGTCCGTCAGCGTGAAACGCCGGATATCTCCATGACCCGTCGCATAAGTCTCGGCGTGGGCCGGTGAAAAGAACAACGGGAGCGATAAGTCCGGATGAAACCCGACTATCAACGCGACCAAAGCCGCCGCCGCGATCGCGCCGGTGGCCCATCTGCGTCCGGTGCGGCTGGGGCCTATGGGTTTAGCCGGAGGCGTATGATTGTTGGCCGGAAATGCGTGGATCTTTGCGCCGGGCGAATCCGCTCGCGCCTTTCTGCCGGATGGATAGAGCGCGGGGAAGGATTGCCCCAGAATCTGTTCGATGCGCTCGCGCTCGGCAGCAGTCATCGGTGCCACCAGCATCGCGTTGACAAACGCCTCGGCATTGCCTCCGGACGCATCGACCCAGAATTGGAATTTGGCGAGCAGTGCTTGTGTTGGCGTTTCCTTCAACCGGAAACACCAGGTGGCCGCTTCGATATCCGTCGATGACGGGGTCTTGCCGCCGGGCCATTCTTCGTCGCTCATCGATGATCCTTCACCGCGGCGGTGACGAAGGCGATCGCGCGCACCATATGATATTGCACTGTCGCCATACTGATCCCGAGTTGTTCACTGATCTGGCTATAGGTGAGTTCCTCGTCCCGGCTCATAACAAAGACCCGGCGCGTCTTCTCCGGCAGATCATTGACGGCCCGTTCATAGATGCGCAACAGGTCAGCCGCCTCGAGATTCAGTATCTGTTCCGGGGGCACGCTCACGTCGCGCTGCTCGTCGAGGGGAAAGATCACGATATTTTTTTCACTCTCGCGGCGGCGCGCGAGGTCGATCAGCAGGTTCCTGGCGATGCGTCTGACGAAGGCCGCCGGATTGGCGAGACGCGCTGCCTGCGCGCTGCCGGCCGCCCGCGCGAACACTTCCTGTACCAGATCGGGCGCGACATCATGTCCCGCCCGGCGTCCCAGATAGCGCAAGAGCGCCCCGCGTTCGGTGCGAAACGTCTCGTCCAGGCTGGTCGCCGGAGCCTCCTCACAGGCAGGCTCGAAGACGTCGGCTGGGCAATTATGGGCCCCCGACGAGACCGAAAAAGGAGGCCGATGGCGGCGAAACGGCGGAGCGGACGATGACACGTGAGACTTCCCGGGCAGCAGCGCATGATGGCCGGGGACCGGCCACTACACTTCCAACGCTGTGCCGCCGTCAGGCAATCCTGTCGGATGCCCTTGTCCGGGACGGCCGCCTGTCCCTGGTGGACCGGCGTCTTTGATGCCTGGCGCGAATGAGGCGCGAACGATCACCAGACTGTTCGTTCTCGCGACCCGAACATGACGGGAACGAACCGGGAAGGCAAGCCATTCGAGTTGCTCACTATTCGCTGTCATGGCTGAAAGATGACGGGTTCAGGGTGCGCCAAGCATCAGTAGGGACAACATGCCGTCCTTTGGTTCGGGAGGGAAAATGTGGCGGGTCGGCCTTCGGGCCGTCGGGCTCTATCGCCGCGTTGCGGCGACCGGGCGGCGCGCGTCCCTGCCCGAAAGGGTTACGATTCCTCTCGCGCGACATCCTGTTCGAGGGCCGCGAGGCGCTCGGTGCAGATTGTATGGACGATGGTGCCCAGTTCCTCGACGCGCGCGGCGAGCCATTCGAGTTGCCCGGCGCTGATCCGGTAATGCTTCGAATAGCGGGCCTTCACATAGGCTTCCTTGAGCTTTTCGAACAGCGTGCGGTCGGCTTTTTGTTCGCGCGGCCATGCATCGACCAGCCGAAGGTCGAGGCGTTCGGCCTGGGTACGCAGGAAGCCGAGATTGTGAACGTGTGGCGTATAGAAGGTCACGACCAGCAGGACGCAGTGATAGAGGCTTTCTGCTGTTTGGTGCAGTTCGAACGCTGTTTCCTTCAAATGACCTTGCTCGATCCCAAATTTTACGAAGTCATATTTGCGCATCGATGCAGGGAACCACTCTTCTAAATATTCCTTCGCCATGGCCAGCGCCTGTTCGGGCGTCTTCGGCTTGGGCTTATGCAGTTCGCTATCCTCGAACTGGTAGAGGGCCACACCGTCGCGTGCGATATCCATGAAGAAATAGCGGCCGTGCGCCAGGCCATCATTCACTTCCTGCAGCGTGTGGACAATGAAATTGACTGGCGTCTTGAGGGTCCTGGTGATCGATAGCTCGCGATTGAGGCGATCTTCCAGCTTCAGCCAATAATCGACCCGGTCGGTTAGCCTTTTGTCGTTGACGATGATGAGCAGGTCGAAATCCGACTGATAGCCTTTGGCCGTGTACGGCTCATCGACCCAGCCGCCGCGGGCATAGCTGCCATAGAGAATGATCTTCTCGATCCGGCCCTTCTTCTTCCACTGATGCTTGGCGAGGGCCAGCGCATCTTCGAACTCCTCGAAGATGATCTGCACGACGCGCTCGATTTCACGTCTTTTCTGTGCAGGAAGATGATCAAGGCCGGTGCGCATGGGGATAGCCTAACAGCACATCGTCCGCTTTGCACCCATGAAACACTGTTTGTGCCTCGATAATTGAATCGCGACACGGTCGGAGATTTATGGCATAACAGTGCTACTGGGTAATGACCGCTTCGGCGCTCACGGACGAAGGTTTTAAGAGGTACGCGATGACGGTTCAGGTGACCATTACTCCGAACGGCCGGATGAGCTTGCCTGCCGATATCCGCAAGCGCCTTGGCCTTGCAGGCGGTGGCTCGCTGCTCGTCGAAGAGACGTCCGACGGCGTCATTCTGCGAACCGTTGCCCAATCGATCGCGCATGCGCAGGCGCTTGCAAAAAAATACACTGCCGGAAAGCCCGAGGCATCGGTTGATGCATTCCTTGCCAAACGCCGTGAGGACTCCGGCGAGTGAGCGAAGTGGTCCTCGATGCGTCGGCGCTGCTGGCATTGCTAAGGGAAGAAGCTGGAGCGGGCAAAGTTGCCGATGCGATCGCCGCATCACGAATGACATCGGTCAACTATGCCGAGGTGGTGAGCCACTTCATTCATGCGGGTATGCCTGCA
Source organism: uncultured Caenibius sp. (assembly GCA_963662855.2). Lineage (GTDB taxonomy): Bacteria > Pseudomonadota > Alphaproteobacteria > Sphingomonadales > Sphingomonadaceae > Andeanibacterium. The sequence goes on along the minus strand of CAXXWL010000003.1, from coordinate 736,362 downwards.
GATGAAGTGGACGCCATGCTGCATCCCTTGCCAATGGCCATTGTCGAAGCGGACCGGACCCTTGCAACCATCGCCGGAAGGCTAAGGGCTGTGACGGCCGAGGCGGGCTTGTCCCTTGGCGACAGATTCTGCCTGGCGCTTGCGCTGCGCGACGGGCTGCCGGCTCTCACGGCGGACAAGGCGTGGCGGATGATCGCGGACGCGGTTGGCGCGAAAGTCTCGGTCATTCGATAGCCAACCGCTCTCAGCGGTCTCGGAATCGCCTGAACCGGTCCTTGGCATCGGCTTCCTCAACCGCAAGTTTGGCACTGGTACATTCTTTGTCACGCACTGACCCGCCACGGCAGTCGGCAATGACTTGCCGAGCCTCTTCCAGATGCCTGGCGGAATATTCATTGCTGCGCGGGGCTGTCTGGGTACAGGCCGTGAGACTTGGTAGGCCTGCGAGCAGCGCCAAGATCATCTTTTCATCATTGCCTTCCTCGCTGTCGTCCCGTTCATAGGGCCGTTCCGTTGTACAGCTTCACGCATCAGAGGATCCGGCATAGCGGGCGGCATGCACCAGATCGCCGGCAACGGCGTGGCGGCGATCATGATACCGCTCGATTGCCCGCGCGAGCCCGGCCCGATTTCCCTCACGCACAAGCGCTTCAAGCGCCGCCAGTTCCGATAGGGCCTCATCGAGCACGGTTTCCTCATGGCGCCGATAGCAGCCGAGGCGCGCGGCGGCATTGCCAAGAGCCCAGCGAAGCTCGAGGTTCTGGGCCGTGCTTGCGATCGCCGTAAACAGGATCGCCGCGCGCCGTGGCTTCCGCCCAGCCGGAACCCGACACCCCTATGAGGACGCGCTCTGGGGTACGCGCCATAGCGTCCGAAGCTGACAAATCGTCGAACTGGATGGGTGATATGCTCAATTCGGATTTTTCGCCGCTGACGGCTCTTGGTAGCGAGGAAATGGAGACGCCAAGAAGAGCCGCGAGAGCACAGGCGTCACCGGGGAGGATTAGGCAGGGCCTGGAAGTGTCAGCAGCGACCATTTGCTGCATTATCGCGTACTGCTCGAGCGGTTTCATCCCCCAATAAACCAAAATGCGCCTGTTTTGGCGCGAGACACGAGGGGAGACGTGCATGATTATCAACTCTGGAGCTGCCTATAGGGCGAAGCTGTTGTCGGCTACCATGCTGGCTGGAATGGTATCGATCAGTGCTGTGTCCTCGGGCACGGCCCATGCGCAAACGGATGACGGAGCGACAGGAACGAGCGTGCAGGGTCAGGGTGCGCAAGTTCAATCGACCAGCGAGACCCCCGAAAGCGGGATCGAAGAGATCTTGGTCACTGCGCAGTTCCGCTCGCAGAATGTCCAGGACACGCCGATCGCAATCACCGCAATCAGCGCTACTGCGCTCGAAGTGCGCAGTCAAACTGACATCGTTCAGGCTGCCAATAATGCACCGGGCGTGACGCTGATGAATGTCGCGGGCGGCTCAAACAACAATGCGATCAGCGCGTCGATCCGCGGCGTGGGGCAGCTCGATTTCAATCCGGCGATGGAGCCCGGTGTTGGCATCTATGTCGACGATGTCTATTATGCGCAATTGACCGGCTCGCTTCTCGACCTTCTGGATGTCGATCGTGTCGAGGTTCTGCGCGGGCCGCAAGGCACGCTGCAGGGCAAGAACTCGATCGGCGGCGCCGTCAAGATGTTTTCGCGAAAGCCGACCGGCGAGGATGGCGCGACTGCATCGCTCACCTATGGATCGTATAATCGTATCGAGGGGCGCGCCTCTGCCGATTTCTCAATCGTCCCGAACAAATTGTTCGCTCGCATTTCCATGGTTGGGAAAAAACAGGACGGCTACATCCGCCGCCTGGATTTCGCGTGCGCTAACCCCACCCTTACCTATACGGATGTTAACGGCGTCGTGCACACCAATGTGCCGAACCCGATCCCGGTAGGTACCACGGACAAGTCCTGCCTGCTCGGGCGCGAGGGCGGCCAGGATGTCGTCGCCGGACGCTTGCTGTTGCGCTGGGCGCCCAATGATTCGATAGACAACGTCCTGATCGCCGACTATTCGAGTAGCGATTCCGAACCAGCTCCAGCGACCCTGCTTGGCCTGAACGACGGTTCGACGCCCGATGGCCCCAGGACCTCTCCGATCGGACGGCAGAACATCGCCGTAAACGGTGTTCCGCTGAACACGATCAAGGTGCCGCAGCTCATCCCGGACGATCCGTTCGTCAGCTACGCGACCTTCTCCATGGCTGGCGGGCAGAAGCTCACCGCAAATGGTGCGCCGGTCACGACCTCGCCGTTGGTTGTGCCCGCCATGAGTACGCTGCGCGGATGGGGCATCTCGAACAATCTCGAGTGGCACCTCGCCGACGATCTCTCGTTGACCTCGATTACCGCATATCGCAAGTTCACATCCACCACGTCCGCCGACGGCGATGTGAGCCCGCTCAACAATGCGCTAGGCATCGATACGCTGCGGCATAGGCAATTCAGCCAGGAACTGCGCCTCTCCGGCAATCTGTTCAACAATGTACTCGAATATACGGTCGGTGGCTTTTATTTCGATCAGACGACCGTCTACACGACGAACCAATATACGCTCTATTCCAGCGCGATCTTCCACTTCATCGGCGACGATCCGGTGGAAACCACGACTGTGGCGGCCTTTGCCCACTCGATCCTACATCTCACGGACAAGTTCGAATTGTCCGCCGGCATTCGCTACACGGACGACAAGAAGACCTACACCTTCTCCCGTCGTCACGGCGACACCTTTGGCGGCGCCGTGGAGCTGAACGGCGTGCCCAGCGCGCCCGTGATCTGCCCGATTCCCAACCCGCCCGGCGTCCCCGGAGCACCTTATGACTGCGCACCGAACTTCAATTATCAGGTGTTCGGGCTTGATGGCGCATCCGCCCAATCGATGACGAAACGGGTCGATTGGCGCCTTGCCGCGACCTATCACTGGACCCCTGATTTCATGACCTATGCCCAGGTCTCGACGGGGTTCAAGGGCGGCGGCATCAATCCGCGCCCCTTCAATACCGCTCAGGTCCTGTCTTTTGGGCCGGAGACGCTGACCGCCTATGAAGTGGGCGCCAAGAGCACACTGTTCGGCAAGATCCGGCTGAACGGCACTGTGTTCCTGAACAAGGCAAAGGGCATCCAGCTCATTACCAGCGATTGCGCCGGATTTGTGGACCCGCAATTCAGCTTCCCCTGCGCAATGCCGATCAATGGCGGTGACGCGACCGTCTGGGGAGCGGAACTGGAGGGCGAAATTCGGCCGGTCTACGGATTGGTGCTGGACGGCTCGGTGGGTTACATCGACTTCAAATATGATCGTACCCAAGCCGGTGCCGGTATCCCGATCACGGCGGTGGCGCCATTCACCTCCAAGTGGAAGTGGAACGTGGGTGCTCAATATGAAATCGATATGGAAACTGCCGGCTCGATTACGCCGCGCATCGATGTCGATAGCCGCAGCGACTTCTTCACGCATCCCCAGAATGTGCCGGGGAGCCTTGTCGAGGGCTATACAGTTGCCAATGCCCGCCTGACCTGGGCATCAGAGGATCGTACGCTCTCCGCGTCACTGGAAGTCACCAACCTGTTCGACAAGTTCTATTATGTGAACAAGTTCGACTTGCTCAAAACGAGCGGCACGGCCGTAGGTCAGCCGGCCATGCCCCGTCGCTGGGCCGTGACCCTGAAGAAGCGGTTCTAAGCATGATTGGCGGAGAATGCGCGCCCGCCATGCTGTCCTCTGTGGGATATCGGATGGTTTGCGCGTACAAGACGGGAGTATAGAATGCAGCTCGACGGGACACATGACCCGGCCCGGCGAAGCTGGGTGGCGGGGGCGAACGCAGCGGATGCCGACTTCCCGATCCAGAACCTGCCCTTATGCATTTTTCGCCGGCCGGGTGGGCATCCGCGCGGCGGCATCGGCATCGGCGACCAGATCGTCGATCTTGAGGCGGTGCAGGCTGCGGGGCTGCTGAGCGGGCTTGCAGCGGAAGCGGCCGAGGCAGCGTGCAGCCCAACGCTCAATGCGCTGATGGCGCTGGGGCCAAAGTATCGCGCCGCGCTGCGTTCGCAGATGTCGGACCTGCTCGGCGATGGTCCTGCGGGGGAGAAGGCACGCGATGCCGGCGAGCGGATCCTGGTACCGATGGCGACGGCGCAACTCGAACTGCCCGCCTTCATTCGGGCATTCTCGGATTTCACCAGTTCGCCTGCCCATACCAAGCGGCTGAGGGGCGCGCTACCCGAGGTCCTGCTGCGGCTTCCGGTCGCCTATAACGGCCGGGCGAGTTCGATCCGGCTGGACGGGACGCCGGTTCGCCGCCCGATGGGCCAGTTCCGCGCGGACGACGAGATTCGCTACGGCCCCGAGCCGCGGCTCGACTTCGAGCTCGAGCTTGCCAGCTTTGTCGGCCTGCCCAATTCGCTTGGCGAACCGGTACCGGTCGCGGAGGCGGCCGACCATCTGTTCGGCTTCGTGCTGGTCAATGACTGGTCAGCGCGCGGCATACAGCTGTTCGAAAACATGCTGGGGCCGTTCCTGGGCAAGAGCTTCCTGACCACGATCAGCCCATGGATCGTCACGCCCGAAGCGCTCGCCCCGTTCCGCGTGCCGGCAACGGCCCGCGACGAGCCGGATGCGCGTGCGCCGGCACATCTCCAAGATGAGACCGATCAGCGTGGAGGCGGGATCGACCTGGAGCTGACCGCCGACATCCAGACCGAGCGCATGCGCGCCGCCAGCGTAGCGCCGGAGCGGATCGTGACCACCAACTTTTCCGAGATGATCTGGACCTTCGCCCAGATGCTTGCCCATCACAGCAGCAATGGCTGCAATCTGGAAACCGGCGACCTGCTCGCCAGCGGCACCGTATCGGGTTCAACCGATCAGGCGCGCGCCTGCATGGCAGAGATGAATGAGCACGAGAAAGCGCCGGTGCAACTAGCCAACGGCGAAACGCGCAGCTGGCTGGAGGATGGCGACGAGATCGTCTTCCGCGCCAGAGCCTCCCGCCCGGGCTTCGTGCCTATCGGCTTTGGCACTTGCGCCGGCCGCATCACGCCGGCTCACTAATCCAATGACCGACGATATCTCTGTGACCCCGACCGCGCTCGACGGGACACATGATCCTGCCCGACGAAGCTGGGTGGCGGCGGCGAATGCAGCGAATGCTGACTTCCCGATCCAGAACCTGCCCTTATGCATTTTTCGCCGGCCGGGTGGGCATCCGCGCGGCGGCATCGGCATCGGCGACCAGATCGTCGATCTTGAGGCGGTGCAGGCTGCGGGGCTGCTGAGCGGGCTTGCGGCGGAAGCGGCCGAGGCAGCGTGCAGCCCAACGCTCAATGCGCTGATGGCGCTGGGGCCAAAGTATCGCGCCGCGCTGCGTTCGCAGATGTCGGACCTGCTCGGCGATGGTCCTGCGGGGGAGAAGGCACGCGATGCCGGCGAGCGGATCCTGGTACCGATGGCGACGGCGCAACTCGAACTGCCCGCCTTCATTCGGGCCTTTACCGATTTCACTTGCTCGCGCGACCATACGCGGCGGCGGCAAGGGCGTGTGCCGGAGGTCCTGCTGCGGCTTCCGGTCGCCTATAACGGCCGGGCGAGTTCGATCCGGCTGGACGGGACGCCGGTTCGCCGCCCGATGGGCCAGTTCCGCGCGGACGACGAGATTCGCTACGGCCCCGAGCCGCGGCTCGACTTCGAGCTCGAGCTTGCCAGCTTTGTCGGCCTGCCCAATTCGCTTGGCGAACCGGTGCCGGTCGCGGAGGCGGCCGACCATCTGTTCGGCTTCGTGCTGGTCAATGACTGGTCAGCGCGCGGCATACAGCATTTCGAGATGATGCTGGGGCCGTTTCTGGGCAAGAGCTTCCTGACCACGATCAGCCCATGGATCGTCACGCCCGAAGCGCTCGCCCCGTTCCGCGTGCCGGCAACGGCCCGCGACGAGCCGGATGCGCGTGCGCCGGCACATCTCCAAGATGAGACCGATCAGCGTGGAGGCGGGATCGACCTGGAGCTGACCGCCGACATCCAGACCGAGCGCATGCGCGCCGCCAGCGTAGCGCCGGAGCGGATCGTGACCACCAACTTTTCCGAGATGATCTGGACCTTCGCCCAGATGCTTGCCCATCACAGCAGCAATGGCTGCAATCTGGAAACCGGCGACCTCCTCGCCAGCGGCACCGTATCGGGTTCAACCGATCAGGCGCGCGCCTGCATGGGCGAAATCAGCGAGGACGGTAAAGCGCGGCTGCACCTGCCCGGCGGCGAAACGCGCAGCTGGCTGGAGGATGGCGACGAGATCGTCTTCCGCGCCAGAGCCTCCCGCCCGGGCTTCGTGCCTATCGGCTTCGGAACCTGTGTCGGCCGCATCGTGCCGGCAGGAGCGGCATGAACCCGCAATGCTCCGGCCGCACGTCTTGGCGCAATGGCGCGTAAACTCCGCGAAAGAGCGGACCGATTGTCAGGAGAGATGATTTGGACTTTCAACCTAAGACCACCCGCCGCAGCGCGTTGATTTCCTCGGCCGCGCTTGGCGCATCACTCGGACTGGTTGGCGTTCAGAGCGCCCGGGCCGGCACAGGGGCCGGCGGCACCTCGCAAGGGCGCACCGTCTCCACGCCCCGCGCTGCCGTCGCGCGGACGCGTTTCGGCAAGGTCCGCGGCTATGTCGAGGGCGATGTCTTCACGTTCAAGGGTATCCCCTATGGCGGCGATACCGGAGGTGAGAACCGCTGGCTTCCGGCTCGCCTCCCCGAGCCGTGGGAAGGAGAATTTCCTGCGCTCACCTACGGCCCGAACTGCCCCCAGATGGAACACAATTTCCGCGCGGCCGAGCAATATTTCCTGCAGCAATGGCAGGACGGATATCCCGGCGAGGCGATGCTCACGCTCAACGTCTGGACACCCTCGCTGGAGGGAAATCGTCCGGTCATGGTCTATCTTCATGGCGGCGGCTTCGCGTTCGGCTCATCCTCCGAACTGCCCTCGCAGGACGGGGCGCGGTTGGCGCGCAACCACGATGTCGTCCAGGTTTCAGTCAATCATCGCCTCAATGTGCTCGGCTTTCTCGATCTGGTTGAAGTCGGCGGGGATGCCTATGCCGAATCCGCCAATGTCAGCATGACCGATCTGGTGGCCGCGCTAAGATGGGTGCGCGAGAACATCCGCAATTTCGGCGGCAACCCGGACAATGTGCTGATCTATGGCCAATCCGGCGGCGGTTCCAAGGTGACCACGCTGATGGGCATGCCGTCTGCAAAGGGCCTGTTCCACCGCGCCATCGTCCAGTCTGGCGGCGGGGGCAACATACCCGATGCGGCGCAATCCCGCGCATTCTCGCGACAGGTTCTGAAGGAACTCGGCGTCGGGGCCAAAGACCTCCCGGCCCTTCAGAAGCTGCCATGGCCCGCACTGTTCGAGGCCGGCAACCGGGCCGCGGCCAAGATCAACGGCCCGACGGAATTCAGCATCCGATCGATCGTGTCGCGATTCGCCAAGCCACTGGCCGGATGGAGCCCCACGCTGGACGGGAATGTTGTCCCGATACGATCCTTCTTTGATGCCGCGCCTGAGATATCCAGGAACGTGCCGATGATCGTCGGCAATGTCAGCGAGGAAGGTATGGCGTGGGCCAGCAATCCAGACGAGGCGCTGTGGCGAACCGAACTTGGCAAATTCCTGACTCCTGAACGGGCCGATGCGCTGATCGCGGCGATGAAGCGCGCGCATCCCGAGAAATCCATCCGCACATTGTCTTATGGGGTGGACGGGCTTTACTCGCGCAATCATGTGCTCGACATTGTGGCGATGAAATTCGGCCAGAATGCTGCGCCAGTCTACCAATATCTGTTCCAGTGGCAGACGCCGCAACTGGACGCGCAACCCGGAGCGTGGCACTCGGCCGAGCTGGCATTCTGCTTCGATAATACGCAGCGTTGCGCGCAGGGGACTGGCAACACGCCCCAGGCGCAGGCACTGGCGCACAAGATGGCAGGCGCTTGGGCTAGTTTCGCGCGGACGGGCAATCCGAGCCAGCCCGGATTGCCCTGGATGTCGACCGACCCGGTGCGCTGCCGCACGATGATCTTCGATAATCACTGTCGGATAGAGGACGACCCCGAAGGTGAAGCGCGGCGCCTCGTCCTGGAAAGCGCCGCATGAAGCGCACTGACCGACTTGGCCTGGTCTCTCATCAGTGTGCGGACGTTCGCGCGAAGCGGCGGGGAATCAGAAGAAAGGCGCTCATCGCAAGCGCGATCAGCGGAAGCACGGCCGCCAGCGACAACGCCTGATCCGCCCGCCATCCGACCTGCAACAGATAGCCGCCCAGCAATGGTCCGGTTGCCGAACCCAGATGCCCGGTGCCGATCGCCCATCCACCGCCGGTCGCACGCATCGCGGCAGGATAAAGCAGCGACGGAAGTGCGTTGAGCACGCCGGTGCCGCCTACCAGCGCCATTCCGGCGATCGCCAGCACCGGCATGAAGATCGGACTGGCCGGGCCGCTGAGCGCCAGAGAGAAGAGCGACGCAGAGCCGGTGATGAACAGGCCGGTCAAAACGCGGCGCAACCCGGCAAGATCGATCAAACGTCCCATCAACAATACGCCAAAAATGCCGCCGAAATTGAAGAAGGCGGTCAGGTTCAACGCCCGGCCACTCGAGGCCCCGCTTTGCTCGAGCAGGATCGGAAGCCAGTTGGAGAGGAAATAGACGACGATCAGATGCACGATGCAGATCGCGCTCAACAGGAGCGATGTGCGACGAAATCCAGGACCGAACAGATCAAGCAGGGGCACACGCTGCTTCGCCAGAGAATCGCCCCACATGATCGGCTGATCGGACCTGGGGACGTAGAAGCGATCGAGAACCCGACGGGCGCGCGGGTCACCGTCGCGCCGACGCAGGAGGATGGGGAGCGATTCGGGGACGATGGCGAATAGCACCGGCGCAAGAACTAGTGCGACGAACCCGATAACCAAGAAGATGGTGCGCCACGCTTCGGGCGGGAAGAACGCCGCCATCAGGACGCCGGTCAACATGGCGCCGGTCGGGAAGCCTGCAACGATGAAGGTGACGATGGTCGCGCGATAGCGCAACGGCGCGAACTGGGCGCCTAGGGCGATCACATTAGGCAGCGCAGCACCGCTGAAAATCCCGCCCAAGGCACGCAGCACGATCAATTCTGGCAGTGAATCGACGCTGCTCGCCAGCGCGGTCATGAGCCCGAGCCCCAGCAGCGCGATCATGGTGGTGCGTTTGGGCCCCACGATATCGCCGATCGTCCCCGCCATCAGTGCGCCCACCGCCGCCGCCCCGACGCTGACAGCGAAGACCAGTCCCAAGGCGGGAGGCGCCAGGTCCAGGTCGACGACGATCGCGGAGGCCGCATAGGCAAGGCTCAACTGAGTGATTCCTTCAAACACCTGCACGAAAAACAGAGTAGCGAAGATCAGCAGGTGGGCGGGCCGGATGGGAAGCAATTCAAGCAGGGCGCGCACATCCATTGCGTATGCGGGTTCGTTCCCCTGTGGGCGGTGCCCGTCGCTACTGCTCTTCATCCTCTCCCCCCCTGGACTCGCTCAGGCGAGCTTGTAATAATTGAAGTAGTTCGCTTGCGGATGCCGCTCCCCCACGCCTACGAACACGTGACGGCTCATCCATTCGTAGCGGCTGCCCTGCGGCGCTTCGAACACCGTGTAACAGCGCAGATAGTAAGTGCTTGGATCGACGAGTTCCTGCTTGGCGTCGAGCACTTTCATCACTTCTTCCGGCCCCCAGCGATAGCCGGTGTTGCGGATGTTGATTTTGACATCGTCATCGGTCTGCAAGGTGTAACGCGCATCCACGGTCCCGACTCCGTCGGGCCGGATCAACGGCCATTCGCTGCCACCTGGCAGGATGATCCCGCGCATGTCCGGCCCCGCGAAACGACCGCCATCGACGGCCATCATCTTGCGTTCGCCCATCCCCGCATATGAGCCGAGCGATTCGAGGAAGCGAGGAAGATCGAGCTCGATCCTGACGACGAATTCGAGCTTGGGGACGAAGCAGTCCAGCATGATCGGGCCTTTTTCAGCCATGCGCACCTCCCACTTCCTGTATCCAATAGTCCCATGCCCGGCCAATCTGCCCCTGATTTGCGGCGGCCGCGGCAGTCCCTTCTTCAGGCGTCAGATAGATCGGCGCGCCGAGCGCCAGCGTTTGCGCCTGAATACGCGCGTTCCATTCGGTGTAGACCGCATGAAACACAGCTTGCGGGATATCGCGGCCCACCGCAGTGGCCCCATGCCCCCGCATCAACACGACCGGTGCATCCCCCATCGCGAGGACCATCGCATCGGCCAGGACGTTGTCGCGAACCAGCATGTCCGAACAGGGGCCGGCACTCTCGCGAATCTCGAACACCGGCGCGCCCTCGCCCAGAAAGCCGGCCATATGACTGACCGGACGGAGGCACGCCCCTTGCGCCGCTCCGAACGGAATGACGGCCTGTGAATGGCTGTGTACCACCGCACCGACATCAGCCCGCGCGCGATACAAAGCGGCATGAATGAACCGCTCCAGATAGACCGGTGGATGATCGGCCTCCACCGGCGCGCCATCGAGATCATAATCCAGTATGTCCTGCTCCTCCACCAGCGCGGGTGCGCGGTTGCGCGAGAGCAGAAAACGATCGGGCCGTAGTGGATGACGCGCGCTCACATGCCCGAATGCATCGACGATCCCGTGTCGGAGCAGGATGCGATTTGCGCGGACCAGATCGGCGACAACCGAAGCGCGATCAGCCATGGCCGAACCGGATGTGGATGTTCTTTTCCTGCGTGAAGGTGAGCAACTCCTCCAGGCACTCCTCGCGCCCGACGCCGGACTGCTTGTAGCCACCGAACGGTGCACCGAGGAAATGCTTGGCGACTTCGTTCACCCAGACATAGCCCGCTTCCACTGCCGCAGCAGTGGCATGAGCGCGCGTCAGATCGTTGGTCCAGATCGAGCAGGTCAGGCCATAAATGGGAGCATTGACGTCAACGAGCATCTGCGCTTCGTCACGCCATTTGAGGACTGACAGCACCGGGCCGAAAATCTCCTCTGTCGCAATGGTCATGTCCTGAACCACATCGGTGAAGATAGTCGGTTCCAGATAGCAGCCTGCCTGCAGGGCGGGATTGTCGGGCGCCTTGCCGCCGGTCAGCAGGGTCGCCCCCTCGGCCTTGCCCTGTTCGACATAACCCTGCACCCGCGCGAGATGCTCGCGACTGACCAGCGCGCCCATCGTGGTATCGCGTTCAGTGGCGATGCCGGGCACATATTGCCGGACATGGTGAAGCATTCGCTCGACAACCTGATCGTGAATATCGGCATGGAGGAAGGCTCGGCTAGTCGATCCGCACGATTGCCCGCACCAGCCGAAATTCATGCCTGCGAGCGCGGCATGCGCAACCCGGTCTGGATCTGCATCTGCGAAGGCGATGAGCGCATTCTTGCCGCCAAGCTCCAGCAGCGGCTGGCGAATGCGCTCGGCCCCCGCCCGTAGCACCGCACGCCCTGCCGCTGCCGATCCGATAAGCGCGATCTTCTCGACGCCTTCATGCTCGGCAAGCGCCGCGCCGGCGACGCGATCGCCGGTAACGACGTTGAACACGCCAGCCGGGAACAGGTCGGCCACCAGCTCGGCGACGCGCAGGGCGGATAGAGAAGCCTGCTCGGGTGGCTTGATGACAATGGCGTTGCCTGCCGCCAGCGGCGCTGCAGCTTTCGCCGCGCAGAACATGAAGGGGTGGTTGAAGGGAATGATCCGGCCAATGACGCCGAGCGGCTCACGCACCGAGAAATTGACGGTGCCGGGCGCCATCGGAACCGACGCGCCCTTCATCTCCGTGACCAGCCCTGCAAAGAATTCGATGGTCGCGATCGAGGTGCCGACATCCCTCATCAACTCGCCCCACGGACTGCCGCCATCGATGGCATCGATCCAGGCGAGTTCCTCTCCATGCGCCTCCAGGCGCCGTGCCATTTCCCTGAGAATGCGGCCACGCTCGAACGGTGCCACTGCCCGCCATTCCAGATAGCCGCGGCGGGCAGCCTGCACCGCCTTGTCGATATCGTCCGCGCTCGCGCAGCCGAAGCTGCCCAGCGCCTCGCCCGTCGACGGGCTTTCGCTGGCCAGCGAGCCGCCGGTCGCCTCGTGCCAAGCGCCACCGTAGAAAAGCGAGCGATGTTCAGGCAGGGAATGGATTCCGGTCACGATATACTCCGTGCATTTTCCAATTGATCGGCATGGACCCACGATCCGTGGATTTGCCCGTGCAAACGAAATGGCATTTGAATTCTTGCCACCGGCCCCGCCGCCATGTCGGCCGTGTCGAGAATGGCCAGTTCGCTGGTCACGCCGGCGCCGGTGTCACGCGTGAGCACAGACAGTAGCCAGCCATCGGCTTCCGCCGCTTCCGACGAGCGCGGGACGAACACCGGCTCCTGACAGGTCGTCTTCTCGCCGACATACCAGCGTTCGCTGTGACGGCCCTCCACATCCAACTTGACGAGGGTGTTCCAGCCAAGACCGAGGGTGCCCTGAACAATCGGGGGCTTGTTACGATCCAGCACCACCGCGAAACCTGCCGAATGCCGGCGCGTCATATAGCGTGGATCGACCACCGGCATTTCCATGAAGTCGTCCGGAAACAGCGTCTCGACCTTGAACTCATCGTCGTTGGAAGCGAGATCGAAGGTCCAGCGAGAGAGGTGCGGCGTGGATGCTTCGCGGTCGAACGGCGACCCATCGACATTGCCGACATAAGGAAACTGCGCCCGATGGCTGTGAAAGCCATCGACGATGACGCGACTGCCTTCGGTATAAGCATTCAGAAAATGCCCGCCGCCGCCCGACGAAGGGCCACGAAACCAGCGGATTGAATCGATCGGCGCGCCGCGCCGCAGGATACCGAACATTGTCTCTCGCGATGGATCATGAACCCAGCGGAAGCCCTCCTTCGCCTCAAGGACGGCAAGCGAGGTCGTGGTCGGCATGACGGGAATGACCAGATGCTCCGAAGACACCGCCCAATCATGGATGAAGGCGACATGCGGCAGCCGGAGAAACTGCTCGCTGACCAGCGCCCCGTCGGCGGTGATCTGCTGGATTGAAATATCCGGAGAAGCCGGACCCGTCGCTTCGTACCCGATGGCGAACAGATCGCCCGTGACCGGATCGATCTTGGGATGTGCGGTGGTCGTCAGGCTGCGTATGGCGCCCGCATAATCATGGCGTCCCAGCGTCTCGAGCGTGTCAGGGTCCAGACGATAGGGCAGACCATCCTCCTTGACGGCTAGCAGCTTGCCGGCGTGCAAGTAGACGTTGGTGTTGGCCGTGGTGCGATCACGTCCCTTCACGGCTGGATCGTCTGTAAATGGATTGCGGTAAGCTCCGAACAGCGCCTTGCGTGCCGAGCGCTCCAGCTCGAATTTTTCCGTTCGCACATAGCGGGAGCGGAAATCGACATGGCCATCCTCGAAACGCCACATCGTGACCATCCCGTCGCCGTTCCAGTTGACGTCATCACCCAGAAGAGGAGGATATCGGGGATCAGGTCCGTTGCGGAGCAGCGCGCCGGCAAGTGAGCGCGGCACATTGCCCTCGATCACGAGATCGTCGACCGCAGCCTCAACTCTCTGGGGCTGGTTGAAGCCGGTAAAAGCTGGCGTGTGCGGAAACCCTGTACGCATGGGAAACTCCTTTCTCAGGCCGAAGCGGTCTCGGGCACACAAAGATTGCGCTGCTTGCCCAAGCCCGTGATCTCGCTCTCGACGATGTCGCCCGCACGCAAGAAACGGTTGTAATGCGTCCCATTACCCGCAGGCGAGCCGGTGAGAACCAGGTCGCCAGGCCACAGTTGAACATGCCGGGTGATGTGCTCGATGATGGACGCGAGCGAGTAGATCATGTCCGAGGTGGACTCGTCCTGCATCGTCTCCCCGTTCAGGCGCAGGGTGAGCTGGAGATTCTGCGGATCCAGAATGAATTGCCGCGGCGTGAGATAAGGTCCGACGGGCAAGAACGTGGGGGAGCACTTTGCCGCCAGCCAATCGGCACCCAGACTGCCGACATCGCTGCGGCGAAGCATGTCACGCCCTGTGATGTCGTTGGCAATCGTGTAACCGGCAACATAGTCGAGCGCGTCTTGCGCACTTACCCTGCGGGCCGGCTTGCCGATGATCGCCGCGAGCTCCAGTTCCCAGTCGACTTGTTCGACATCGAACGGAATGATGATCGGATCGTTCGGGCCGATGATCGAGGAGGGCAGTTCGGTAAACACGAACGCCCGACCGCTTGCCGCGCGCTGGTCCATGATCGCTTCGGCCTGCGCGCGCACATCGGCCAGCGGCTGGTCCGAGTTCTTGGCCTTGGTCTGATCGACGATCAGGTCAACAACATGCTTGCGATAATTCGCACCTGAACACAGCACCTGGCGCGGGGACAGCGGCGCATGCGCATGTAATGCCTCGCAAGGCACTCCCAGTTTCAGGATGTTGGCCGCCATCGGATCGCCTGCCGATCCAAGCGCATTCGCGACGGAATTGAGTGCATCGAGGTTCCGATCCCAACTCTCGAGCAAGTCAAGAAGCGTGGCTGCAGGGAACAGCGGATGCCCCAGCCTCTCAGCCAATCCGGTCAGCGCGGAGAGTGCAATGACCTTGCCGTCCAGCACCATTCCCGGGAAAGGCTGCGAACCCGCAATCGAGAAAGTTCCGAGCTGATAATGTTGAACCATTCCGCAATCTTTCCTTCACTCACTTACTAGGTACCGTCGACCATCGGTCCGGCACCGCTACCCGAACCGGCAACGACAGAAGCATCGTGTTTGCGGATTCCTGCCATCGCTCCGACAATTCCGGGATTTCCTCGGTTCGAACCATCATCGCGTCCGTCCTCGTCTCCGGGTTAACGAACGGCGTAATAGTCAAACACCGAGTGATCGGGGTCGAAGCGGCGCTCGCCGGTGCCCACGACGATTGTTTTCGAGAGCCATCGGTGTGCAGGCGCTGCGGTTTCAAAGACGGGTGTCGCGCGGAAATAGTCGGCAGCGCGCTGCTCCTCTGAAGCCTCGTGGAGCCGCCCTACCCATTCCTTGCCGGGATATGCGTGGTATCCCGAATTGCGCATGTAGATATACTCACCGTCATCAGCCTGCAGGATGTAGTGTGCCTGGTGAGCTACGACACCATCGGCCCGAATCTTGGCCCAGTCGCCACCGCTGTGCGGCACGATTTTACCATTGAGATACGGCCCTTCGATCGTCCCGGAATCAATAAGGACAAATCCAATTTCCGCTCCGGCATCATCGGCCGGGAACCTCAGGCGACTGGTGAAGTAAAGACGGATCTGGAAAAGAAACTCCAGAGAGGGCGCTCGCAGACGATCGAGAACTTCCATGTGATAATCCTATGCGTGCTTCAAATCGGGCAGAGGCGCCACAGCTAAAACTCGGAACATTTGGCCATCCTCCGCTACGCCGGTTTCGGGGCGGTTCCAGCCTCGGAGTCCTTTTCGCCACTGTTCGTGCCCGCGAAGTACAGGGCGGCGGCTGAAAACAGATAGGCAAGGCCGCCGGTGAGGACGATCCCGTAGGCGATCGCGGACGCACCGGAGAAGAATAACATCGCAAGGACGGGGACGAGCGTGGGACCGCCTGTCATGCCGACCAATCCGAGCATCAGGAAATTGATTGCCGAAACTTTCCCCATCATCCTGCCGGGGGTAAATCGCGCGATCATTGTTGCCACGACCACGCCAATCCAGGGGTGGAGGAAGGCGACAATCGCAATGGCGATCCAACTGATTGGCATCCAGGGCGAGAGGATCGCTGTGGCCAGAGCAATTGCCGATACCGCCATTGCGGTCGCCCCGATGAATGCCGCGGCATGGATTGGCGCCTTCCGCAACAGGGAGGTCAGCGTGAACACAGCAAATATTATGCCCGCAATCGGAGCGAAGATCTGGATCGTGCCCAGCGGACGCGAAATGGCGTCGATGGGTTGATCAAACAGTCTCGAGAGGCCCGTGGGTAGCCACGCAGCAATGCTCAATGCGGCAATTCCGAACAGGGCCGTGGCCGCAAACATGCTGACATAAACTGGCCAGCGTGACTTGAGAAAACGGGCTGTCGCCTTCACGCCCGGATCTTCCTTATCCGCAGTCAACGGGTCCAGCCTGCGCGATGGCTCGCGGATTGTCGCGAGCAGGAGAACTGACATCAGACTGAGAAGCCCGATCAGCAAAAGCGCGCTGCGCCAGTTCGCGCCAATATCCAAGCCACCCGGAAGATAGAGATGCGCCATGCCTGAAAGGTATCCGACGAGAACCACCGCCAGACCCGCACCGACAGGGCCGCCGGCATTGTGAATGCCGAAGGCCATCGGCTGCTGACGAGGCGGAAAAGCGTCGCGGATCATCGAGTAGGCACAGGGCGAAAGAATTGCCTCGCCAAAGCCAATCCCAGCACGGGAGGCGAACAGCCACTCGAAGGACGGTGCAAATGCCGCAGCGATCGTCATGACCGACCAAACGATGCCACTAACGGTCATCAGGGTCCGGCGGGAATATTTGTCCACCAGATATCCCGCCGGGAGCCCGAACAGAGAAAACGGCAGTGCAAAGGAGAGGCCAAGCAACAAGCTGATCTGGAGATCGCTGATATTCAAGTCGTTCTTGATGGGATCAACCAGCAGGGTCAGCGACAATCGATCGATCATCGCCAGCACGAGGATGATTGTCAGGACGAAGAGCATGTACCAGGGCGCCGATCCTGCCCGTTGCTCGGCGGCTCCTCCGTCAAGATCGACTGATGACCCGATCGCGACCGACGCGCCTGTTGCCGGATTTGGTTTCAAGACCCACTCCCCGAAAGTTTATCGATCGAGAGCCGCTGGAATCCCGCAGGCGCCCGCTCTTGTCCGTTGTCGCCGAAACCTATGGCCCGGGAGCAGAGAGAGCCAATCGAAGTTCGCGATGGGAGGTATCCGGCGGCGCCTCGAAATGAGAAGCTTAAGTCGAGAGAAAGGGCCCAGCGATCGATGCCGGTCAGCACATTTCCAATAACTATCGATCGCGTTTAGAACTGTGTCGCTAATGTGACGGGTCGAGCCCCAACAATTCGGCCGCATTCTTCCCAAGGACGGCTGCCTGGTCGGGTTCGCTCAGGCGCTGATGGAAGCCGACGGGATCGGGCTCGCTCATGTCGAATGGATAGTCGGACCCAAGGCACAGCTTGTCGGTGCCATGGGTGCGCACTAGGCTTTCGAGCTGATCTTGGTCGAATACGAGCGTATCGAGCCACAGCTTGCGCAGATAGCTGGACGGTGGGTGTTGACAGCTCTCGCTGCAATCGGCCCGTGCCCGCCAGCCATGGTCCATGCGGCCCCAATATCCGGGCATATAACCACCCCCGTGCGCCACACAAATTTTCAGGCCGGGATAACGGTCCAGCACTCCGCCGAAGATCATGTGACCTACGGCAAGGGTGGATTCGAGCGGATTACCGATCAGATTGTTGAAATAATAGTCGCCCATCCGTTCGGGGTTGCTGAACCCCAGCGGGTGAAGAAACAGCAGGATGCCCAGTTCCTCCGCAGCACTGAAGAAGGGGCGGAATTCCTCGCAGTGATAGTCCTTGCCGTTGACGTTCGATCCTATCTCGATCCCGCGAAGATCGAGTTCGCCGACGCAGCGACGCATCTCTGCGATCGCCATCTCGACATTCTGGAGGGGCACAGTCCCCATGCCAACCAGCCGATCAGGATGCGACGCGACCGCTTCAGCCACACCGTCATTGACAGCTCGAGCCGCATCCCGCCCACACTCTGGGTCCGCGAAATAGAAATACTGGCCAGGATTGGGGGACAGCGCCTGCACATCGATGCCCAGCCGGTCCATATCCTCAAGCCGAAGATCTACAGTGGTCAGCTTGCGATTGAGCGCAGCGAATTGCTCACGGTGCCGCTCGATCGTCTTGGGGCTGGTTCCGCCTCGCAGCCAGGGTGGAGGGCCCGGATATTTCGCCTGCACAATCGCGTCAGCGGCGCTCACCCCCAGGTGGCAATGGATGTCGACCACGAGATGCTTCCCACGTGCCGTGACCGGGATCGGCTTGCGCTCGCCGCAGGTGGTGACGCTCATGATCGGAACCTCATCAATGATTGCTGTTCAAAAGGGTTCTTGCATGCGCTTGATGATCGAGCCGAGGACCGAACTCGCGGTCAGGGATGTCTGGCCGGACATCTGCATCTCGCCGATCTGGACTGAGGTCTCGACGATCATGCGCGCCCGCTCGAACCGCCGCGCCATGAATGCCTCCAGCGCATCCGCTACATCGTCATGGCCCGCCAGTTCTTCTGCGAGCACCAGGCCATCCTCGGCAGCGAGTCCGGCGCCGCTCGCCAAATGCGGCGTGGTCGCGTGCGCCGCATCACCAATGAGAATGACCCGATCACGATACCATGGCGAGGGCAGGAAGATCCATTCGAGCGGACGATAATTGACCTGCCCGGGGGCACGGACGCTCTCTCGCACGGTCGGCACATTGCCACCGAACGGTTCCATCAACTTCCGCAGATGCGGTACCAGCTGCTCGTCCGCATAGCGGGGATTGTCCGGCACATTCTCGAGCAGAAACATATACATCTCGCTGTCGGAGACCGGATTGAGCCCGATCTTCACCGGCCCGTCGAGATAGCTCTCGCCGCGATCCATATCTGCAGGCCGAGGCGCCACCACGCGCCAGCATCCCTGGCCAGTGAACATCGGCTTGGGCGCATCGGGGAAGATTATTCCCCGGATTGACGAATAAATGCCATCGGCACCGACCACGAGATCGTAGCGGCCCTTGCTCCCATCACTGAAATCAATATCGACATGACCGTCGCCCTGCGTGAGGCCGGAGACGGTGATGCCAAGACGCACGGCGACATCTTCCTCGCGCACCGCTGCCGAGAGAATCTCGTGCAGGATCGGCCGCAATATGCCGCCGCTCTCTTCCGGAAGATTGGTGAGCGCAACGAGTTCGCCGGTATATCTGAGGGTGCGGATCGCCGATCCCACATAGCCGCGCTGACGAATCTGCTCGAGAATCCCCAGATGATCGAATGCCCGCAGCGACAGGCCGGTGACGCTGATGCCTGCACCATAAACCCGCCACTTGGGATCGATATCGATCAGATCCACCGTCACGCCACGCCGCCGCAGGGCAATTGCGGCAGTCATTCCGCCAATGCCGCCACCGACGACAAGCACATTCTTGACCATTATGATGTCTTCCCTGGCTCCCGTTGGAGCAATTTTATCGCCCCTGAATCTCGCCGATCGCCTCGCCGAGCGTGTGGATCGGCTCGAGGCGCGAGGCGTTGCGATCGACCACCCTGCGATAGAGATTCCGAATACTGATCTTGTTGATCTCATCGACCGAACGCAGAAAGCGCTGTCCTGGAGGCCATGGATCTACAGGGCGCACCAGTTCGATCTCGGCCAGCGCCTCCTCTTCGCTCAGTCCGCGCCGCACCCATTCCTCAACAATGCCGAGCCAATCCTCGATGATCTGTTGCTGGTGCTGGAGATAGTCCTTGCTGCACGGCTCGCCATGACCGGGGACGATGGTTTCCACGTCCAGGGCATTGATCGTCTGCAATGCCTTCAGCCACAACCACGGATCCGCGTCCTGCAGCCAGGTCTTGCATTTGCAGAACACTGTATCGCCACAGAACACCACGCCTTCCTCTGGCACGAAGACGGCGATCTGCGGCAAGGTGTGGCCCGGCGTATGAAGGAGGTGAAATGTGTGCTTGCCCAGCTCGATTGTCATCCGATCCTCGAAGATCGTCGTCGGGCCATGATAGGGCTGATAATCGGGATGCATCAGTAAGAAGACGCTGTCGGGATCCGTCTTGCGGGCGAATTCGATCCGAGCCTCCATGCCCTTGCCGACCGGTCCCACTGCATCGGTATATTCGACGAAGCACTCCTGCAGCAGTCGATGGCCGACGACCGGCACATCCTTGAAGAAGCAATTGCCGAAGATATGATCGCCATGCGGCTCGGTATTGACGAGATAGCGGATTCGCCCCTTCGATCGCTCCATCAGCATCTCGCGCCAGCGAACGGCGTCGATTGCATTCTGGGGCGTGTCGATCATTAATATCCCGTCCTTGGTTTCCACAAACGAGGGGTTGCATCCCGGAAAATAGACTTCCGTGAAAGAATTGGGGCCGACGTTACGCACTCTCCGTCTCCTTTTCCCAGCTTCTTTTATTCCGGCAATTCTTACCTGGGTGGCGCGACGAACAATCCCGGATCGACGGAAGGCCGTCCCATTTTTTCAAGATCGCCCAGCAGCGTTCCCGTGCCCCACTGATCGGAAATATCCGGCGAACGCTCATACACGCGCGGCTCCCATGTAGCCTCGTCCACCTTCTCGACCTCAGCCGTATATTCGAGCACGAAGCCCGAGGGCGCCAGGAAATAAGCGAAGACATTATCGCCCGCAGTGTGGCGACCCGGCCCCCATGCCAGCGTCACATCAGACCGCACTAACCGCCCAACGCCGCGCATTACCTCGTTCAGATCGCGCATCACGAAAGCGACGTGGTTGAGCGCGGGGGGGCCGGGAAGAAATGCGATACTGTGATGCCATTCATTGCAGCGCAGGAAGCAGAAGGCGTTGCCCAGCCAGTCACTCACCCGGAAACCGAGTTGCTTCTCATAGAATGCAACTATGCTCTGCACATTGCCGGCATGTAGAACGACATGCGACAGGCTGCCCGGAATGGATTCTCCACGATCGAGTGTGCGCGACTCGCGCTCGCTGACGTCGCTCGAGATTTCGACGGTGCGTCCATCGGGATCGAAGAACCGAAATCCATATCCGCCGCCGGGCGCATCGAGTATATGCGGCTCGCTGATCAACTGCACGCCTGAATCCCTCAGCCGAGCGGCAATCTCATCGACATCCGCCGAGCTCTCTGTACCGAAGGAGATGAGATCCAGCCGTTTCTCATCGGCTTGGCGCAATCGATAGATGAAGGGCTCAGTGGAGGTCTCGGCCGCGAAGTAGACTATATCACCGTCGCCGGCCACTTCCCTTAGACCCCAGATGTCCGTCAGGAATTTGCGCTCGGACGCGAGATCGGTGACCGCGACGGCCACGTATCTCAGCTTATTCACGCGTGCATCCGACAACCTTCATCCTCCGATTTGCTGAAATCCAGCTGCTCGAATATGGGCAAAGGACGGCACTGGCGAAATCATATCTCGCGATGGCTACCATTGCCGCCCTGATGGAGGCGAACGCGATGAATCTCGCCAAATACGATCTCAATCTGCTGGTGGCGCTCGATGCCTTGCTCGCAGAGAAAAACGTTACCCATGCGGGAGATCGGGTGGGCCTCAGCCAGTCGGCTATGAGTGGGGTCCTCGCCCGCCTGCGCTATATGTTCGACGATGAGTTGCTGGTTCGTGTCGGGCGCCAGATGGAGCGTACGCCTTTGGCCGAGGAAATCATCGAGCCGCTGCGGGCCTGCATCCGCGACGTCGAGATGCTCCTCAGCAGCCGCCTGAAATTCAATCCGGCCACGGAGCGCCGCACGTTCACGATCGCAACGAGTGATTATCTGAGTTTTCTGCTTTTGGGCCCGTTGATAGAACATCTCTCAGAACTTGCGCCGGGCATTACGCTCCGCATCATCCAGGTGGATGATACGAGAGTCGATCAGCTCACGAACGATGTCATCGATTTCGTCATCATGCCCTCGGGAATCTCAGTGACATTGCCCTCACAGGCCCTGTTCGAGGATCGCTGGGTCTGCGCAGTCTGGAAGGACAATCCGGAGGTCGGCGATGGGTTAACCGAGGGCCAGTATCAGCGGCTGCCGCATCTGGTCTCGGGTCAGGAATCCTCGGGCATCGCAGACAGGCACCTCGGCCAGCTCGGCGTGCAACGCCATATCGGCGCATCCGTCCAGAGCTTCCTGCTCGCACCTTTCGTCATCTCGGGGACGCGCATGGTAACATTGATTCACCGGCGCCTGGGCGAACGGCTGAGTCTTTGTGCGGACATTCGGTTGATCGAGCCTCCCTTCGAATTCCCGCAAATTCGCGAAAGCATCTACTGGAACCCGCGCCACACTAACAACCCGGCTCATCTATGGATGATCGAACAGATTTCGGAAGTAGCCACTCGGGTATAGATAGCGAAATCACATGAAGTAATTTCAAAAAGAGCGAAGATCGACATCCGTATCCTGACGTCGCAATTCGCCTGAACTCGGCGAGGGTTTGGGCATTCGTTCGTGAGAGCCCGCAAAATATACTATGCTATTGATATATTTCTATTTTTCCCCAAAAGCGTTTCGCAGATTCGAAATCTCGAGAAGACTGCGAACCTGTAGCTATGCATCCTGAGCTGCGCTTCTCTAGGTGTTTGGTCCCGGCATTTGATGGTGCATTATTTAGCCAGCAATGGATATGGGACAGGTTCTTCACGGGAGCGCCCGCACGGCAGCGGCGGTCCGTCGAGCGATACAACATAGTCAAGAGAGCCTGAGGGTGTTGGCGAAACGCCACGGCATCAACCCCAAGACTGTCGCCAAGTGAAAGATCCGTACCGCGTTAGGAGATATTCCGACTCGCCCGAAGGACGCGAAGTCGACCGTACTGACGATCGAAGAGGAAGCGATCATCGTGGCCTTCCGTCGGCACACACTGCTGCCACTGGACAACTGTTTCTACGCCCTGCAGGCAACGTTCCGAACCTGACGCGATCATCCTGCATCGCTACCTGCAGGGCCGTGGCATCAGCCGCCTGCCCGAGGTCACTGGCGACAAAGAACCGAGGCGCACGTTCAAGATCTATCCGATCGACTATTTCACATTGATATCGCCGAGGTTCGTACCGCCGAAGGCAAACTCTACCTCTACCTCTACCTCTACGTCACGATCGATCGCACCAGCAAGTTCGCCTTCGTACAGCTCGTTACAGGACATCAGCCTCGGCCTTACTCGTCGCCCTGATCGCGGCCGTGCCCTACAAAAACCACCTGTCCTGACCGACAACGGGATCCAGTTCACCTTCCCGCCGCGCTACGTCGATGGTTCCTCAACTCGATATATGTGCCTGCGCGATATGCGTTGCCACGAGAACGGCATCGAACACCGGCTCGCCAAGATCAGGCATTCATGGATCAATGGCCAGGTCGAGAGGATGAACCGAACGATCAAGGTGGCCACAGTCAAACGCTACCATTGCGATAGCCATCGACCGCTCGAGCCCAACCCCCACGACCTCATCGACGCCTATAACTTCGCTCGCCAACTCAAGGCGCTCAAAGTACTCATGCCCTTCGAATACATCCGCAAAATCTGGACAATCGAACCCGAACGATTCACACTTGATTCGACTCATCAAATGCGGGGACCAAACACCTAGGCGGCGGCGGACACATCCACCGCCGCGATTCGTCCGCCCACGCGGAAGGCCATGTCCACTTCGCGAATGTCGACATTGCCGTAGAGCGTCAGCTCTCCGTCATGGCTCCGGCCGATCAGCCCGAAGCCATTGGTGGCGACAGCTGCGATTAGCACGATGCCGCGCCGGCAAGTGCGAGGATACGCTTCCCGTTCATTCTGTCCATCCGATGAGGATGGCGATTATCGTACGGCGATCTGGCTATGCGGCAGCGCAATCCCTGTAAGGCGCTACCCGCTTTTTCTAATCCGTTCGGATGAACAACTCAATCGGATGCACTGATGGGCACATGCGGAAAGTGGGCATGACGCGAACCCCGCCAGCATACGCGTGAGGGCCGAGCCCTTCGCGGGCAAGGGAAAGTTGGTGGGGAACATGATCGAATTCATCAGAGGTCGAGCGCCGGCCTGGAAAGGTGTGCCGCGCGCATCGTGGCGAGGCTACCCAGGATCAGCGAGTGGCAACCGCTAGAACTCGCAAGGGGGTGTGGCGTTGTGCCTGGTTCTTGTCGCAGGAGCCGCGAAATGGCCGTGCGGCCGCATATCTGGCCTATTCGCGCCTCGCCAAGCCGTTCATCAGAACGTCGGTGACGAATTCCTCGAATTCATCGGAAATTCCGGCCATGTCCGTCCCGGGTGGCGCGACACTTTGAATGATGGGTTCGGCCAAACCGAAGAAGTCGAAGACACCCACGACCAACAGATAAAGAAACAGTGGATTGACTTCACGGAAGTCCTTATTGTCTTCATTGCCCTCCAGCATTGCCTGATAGGCTTCCACCGCTTGTCGATTGATATGGCGCAGACGGTCGCGTACTTCCGCTGATTTGGATTCGCCAAGTTCTTCCATCATCAGACGGCGCATATGCTTTGCGGAAAGCGAGAATCGATGTGCGTGCCGCACGCGCTTGCGCAGCAGCGAATAGGCATCGCCCTCCTCGGGCTCGTCGCGCGGCGCGTCCGCGAGAATGTCGTTCACCACTGCCAGCAGCAGGCTCGACCGATCACCAAAGTAATAGCGGATCAGCGCCGGATCCACTCCAGCTTCGCGCGCGATCAGCGAAATCGTGACGCGCGCCGGCGGATTGGTTTGCAGCAGCCGCCGGGCTACCGCCAGCACGCCTTGGCGACCGACCGCATTTTCGGCCGGTCGGCCTTGGCCGCGTCTTATCATCGTTCGCTTCGTCATTATGCCCCGAAACTGTCGTATCAGCCGCTATTCAACGTTTTGGCGCGGGCTGCAAGCGTCCGGGGGAAAGGGTGGCGATCCAGTCAGACCCTTACTGGGGGCAGCAGGCGCCATTGAACCAGTGTGTAAGGGGCTTGGTCTCTTCGTCAAGCTTGCCGACGGTGGGTGAGGAAAGGTCTCCGACATGCCGTGTCCGCTGACCGAAGTAGAAGGGGGTCCCTTCCTCGATGGTTCGGTTCATTCGCTCGACCTAGGCCGATCGACGCCCGGCAGGTCGTCGAAGGCGGCACCGGGCGACCGACGGCGCATCGACCCTAACCGAGTTGTTCCTCCTTGATCAGATTCGCAAGGCGGCGTCGGACGATGACCGCACCGCGATCATTGGGGAACATTGCCGGTTTCAGCGACCAGAGATCGGTGGTGCCCATATTGCGCTGGACCGCTTCGACCATCGGCTTGTCCTCCCCCTGAAATGCCTGCAGCAGGCTCTTGCGGAGAATTTCGTTGAGCTGGCCGTCCTCCATCCTGGACGAGCGCGTGTTGCAGGCGAAATAATGCGAATGGAACTCGTCCGCCGGCGTCATGCTGTGCAAATGCAGAGTGTCCGATCCCTTGTCGGGTTCGCCCACGGGATGGCCCCCGGCCCGCAGCATCATGATCGCGGGTGCGAACCAGGTGACGATGGTCCACAGCTTGGCCGGGCTCGGCAAATGAAAGGCAGGCGGGGCTTCCTCGCTATCGGCTTCCCAGGCAACCACAATCCTGTCGTCCGTCTCGGTGACCTTGGCCTTGGTCCGCGTGTTGAAGCCGCTGCCAAGGGTCGTCGGATGCAGATAGTCCGCGTGGCTGAGGTCGAGAATATTGTCGGTCAGCAGCTCGTAATTCGCGTCGACCGCAGTGTAGCTGCGGATCTTGGCGGTTTCCGGCCGCGTATCGATGAAGGAAAGATCCGGGATCGCGGCGGGGTCGGCGGCGGCGGCCTCGCCCATCCAGATCCACAGTGCATCATGCCGCTCCACCACCGGATAGCTGCTGACGGCAAGGCTTGAAACCGTCGCGCCGTGCGGATTATGGACGCATCGGCCAGCGCCGTCGAACTGCAAACCGTGATAGGGGCAGGCGAGCGTCCCGCCCTCCAGTTTTCCGAGCGAGAGCGGCGCGAACCGGTGCGGGCAGCGATCCTGCAGAGCGGCGACGCCTTCATCCTGACGGAACAGCACCAGATTCTCGCCCAGCACCGTGCGGGCCAGCGTGGCGCCGGCGGGCAGTTCTTCGGCCCAGGCGATCTGGTACCAGCAATTCTTGAGATAGGTCATGTGTTCTGCTCTCCCGCAGCAAGGGATAGCAGAGGCTGGTTATCCCGTTAAATTGATATATTTTGTACACATTGTCCTGTTTTGGTGAATGCAGAAATGCGCTTCAAAGGCCTCGATCTCAATCTGCTGCACGCTCTGGATGTCCTGCTGGAAGAGCGCAGCGTATCGCGGGCGGCGCAGCGGCTGCGGCTCAGCCAGTCCGCCGTCAGCGCAGCGCTGATGCGGCTGCGCGACTATTTCGCGGACCCGCTGCTCGAAGTGCGGGGCAAGCGTATGTATCCCACCGCCTTCGCCACCACTCTCCAACCCCGGGTCAGCGCTTTCCTGGCCGGGGCGGACGCGGTCATTGGCGCGGCGCGCAATTTCGACCCTGCATTATCGACGCGCAGATTCCGCTGCGCGGCATCGGATTATGCGATGGCGGCCGTGCTGGCCGATTTCACGATCGCGATCGCCGGTGAGGCCCCTCTGGTGGGGTTCGATTTCGAGCCTCCGGGGGAGCGGGCCAGCCGGCTGTTCGAACGCGGTGAAATTGATCTGGTGCTGGCCCCAGAGGCTTATCTTCTGGCGGATCATCCCGGCGAATGCCTGTTCGAAGATCGGCATGCCGTGCTGGCCTGGGAAAGCCATCCGCTCTTCCGGCCCTCGGCCCGGTCATCGATCACCGAGGAAGCCGTGCTCGGCCATGAGCATGTGGCGGTAGCCTTTGGCGAAAGCCGAGTGCTTTCCTTCGGCGATCGGCACCTGACCCGCCTTGCGCCTAGCCGCAGGATCGTGGCGACTGCCTCGTCCTTCGCCTCGGTCCCGTGGCTTCTGGTGAGAACGGGCAGGCTGGCGGTGGTTCCCCAGCGGCTGGCGGCTGCCTTTGTGCGGCATATGCCGCTCCGCTTCGCGCCGGCGCCTTTTCCGATCCCGCCGCTGAGGGAATATGTTCAATATCCCCGCACACGCCAGAATGACGAGGGCCTGGTGTGGCTTGTCGAAAGGCTGAATTCCTTCCTCGCGACCCGGCAGTAAAGCCGGCGCCTTCGCCGGCCAGCGGTGTGATCGAAAGGCCGACTGCCACTTCGTTCTTGTGCAATGACAAAAATATTCCTAGATATCGGAATTAGAGGCGTGGATCGTCACGGAAGAGGGATTGGCTGCCGGTCAGACGGCGCACCTCTTCAGGCAGATTCGCCGCGGTTTTGGGAAAGGACTTGTTGAATGGTCAGTGTGGCGGACCTACAATATGTGGCGCTTGCGGTTCCGGATCTGGCCGCAGAGCGTGCATTTTTCGGCGATGTTTGGGGCCTCACCGAAGTCGGCGAAGAAGACGGCAAGGTCTATTTCGCGGCCGAAGGATCTGCTCATCCCTATGTCATCCGGTTGCGAGCGGACAAGGAACGGAAGACCGACCTGATCGGCTTTTCCGCGACCTCGCGCATGGATGTGGATCAGCTGTTTTCGCAAGTGCAGGCAGCGGGCGCGAAGATTATCGCCGAGCCCGCCGAAATGACCGGGTTGGAAGGCGGCTATGGCTTCCGCTTCTTCGATCCCGACGGCCGCGCGCTGGAGGTCGTTTGCGAGGCCAATCCCCGCGAGACGCGGCAATTGGCGGCGGGCGAGGCCATCCCGCTCGGCCTCAGCCATGTCGTGTTCCATTCGCCCCGGCACAAGGAACTGGCCGAATTCTACCAGGATGCGCTCGGCTTCCGGCTGTCCGACTGGATTGGCGACTTCATGGTGTTCCTGCGCTGCAACCCGGCGCATCACCGGCTCGCGATCCTTCCCGGGCCGCCGGCCCTCAACCATATCGCCTTCGATGTTTCCTCGGTTGACGAGGTCATGCGCGGCCTGGCGCGCCTGCACGAAAAGGGCGTGCCGTTGCAGTGGGGGCCAGGCCGGCACACGGCGGGCAACAATACGTTCAGCTATTACGTGACGCCCAACGGCAATACCGTGGAATATACGTCGGACCTTGAAGAGGTGGATGACGAGACCTGGGTTGCCCAGGTTTACGAAGCCACCCCGGCGATCACCGACCAATGGGGCACCGGCCGGATCATTCCCGGCAATGTCCCGCATGCGGAAATCATGCCCGACAAGGGATTGTGGCAGGTGCCTGCCTGAAGCCTGTCCGATCTGGAGGCGTTATTATTATGACTTGCAAGGTTCTGGTTGTCGGCGGCGGCGTCGGCGGAATGAGCGCGGCTTTGTCCCTCGCGAAGCGCGGGTTCGAAGTTGAATTAATCGACAAGGATCCGAAGTGGCGCGCCTATGGCGCCGGGATCAGCGTGACGGGCCTGTCCCTCCGCGCATTCGACGATATCGGGATATTGGACGAAGTGCGCGAACACGGCTTTGTCGGGGCGGGCATTCGGCTGCGCGCTGTGGACGGCTCCATCATCAGGGAAGTCGATCCGCCGGAAAATCCCACGCCGATCCAGTCTGGCGGCGGCATCATGCGGCCGGTTCTGCATGAAATCCTGTCCCGAAAAGTGCGCGATGCCGATATTCGCGTTGGGCTGGGAATCGAGCCGCTCCGCCTGTCCGAAGGGCCGGGGGGAACCCAAGTCCTGTTGTCGGACGAGCGCAGTGAAGAGTACCAATTGGTGGTAATCGCCGACGGGATTTATTCCTCCCTGCGCAAAACGCTGATGCCCGAAGCGCCCGAGCCGCGCTTCACCGGCCAAGGATGCTGGCGCATCGTCGCCGACCGGCCGCCCGAAGTGGATCGTACCGAGATGTATCTCGGCGGGTCAGTGAAGCTTGGCCTAAATCCCGTCTCACGCGACAAGCTCTATGCCTTCATTCTGGAGCATGTGCCTGAAAATCCGTGGTTCGCCGAAGAAGACATGCTGCCGCATGTGGCGAAGCTGCTGGAACCGTTCGGCGGCCACATGCCCGGCATCCGTGCCTCGCTCGGCCCTGAATCGCTGGTCAATTACCGGCCGCTCGAATGGTTCATACTGCCTAGGCCGTGGCATCGCGGACGCGCAGTGCTGATCGGCGATGCCGCTCATGCCACCACGCCGCATATGGCGTCGGGCGCCGGGCTTGCGGCCGAAGACGGGCTGGTCCTGGCGGAAGAACTCTCTCGGACCGACGATATCGAGGAAGCACTCGTCGCCTTTGGCGAACGGCGTTTCGAACGCGCGCGGATGGTGGTCGAAAATTCGGTGCGTGTCGGGGAGATCGAAATGGCCGGCGGCAACCAGATGGATGCCAATCGCATGCTCGGCGACACGATGCAGAAACTGCATCAGCCCTACTGATTGAGGAGTATCGGAATGACATATGGTCTTTCGACTGTGTCGGCTGCGGGCCATGACCAGGTTGTTCTGGTGCGCGACGAGCGATATGTCGCGCTTGCGCATTGGGGTGAAAAGCGGCCGCTGCTGGACCTGCTCCAGGATTGGGAGGCAGTTCTCCCCCGGCTGGAAGGCTGGGCCGGCGACGAGGACGCCTTCGCGCAGGCGGAGGATTTCGGTTCGGCCGATATTCGCCTGCCCTATCGGCCCGGCCAGGTCTTCTGCACCGGCGCGAATTACAAGAAGCATGTCGTCGGGCTGATCATGGGCGATCCTTCGATGCGGACCGCCGAGCACGAGAATCTGTCGCGCGAGGAGATGCAGCGCCTGGTCGAAGACCGCATGGACCAGCGCGCCAATGCCTTGCCCTATTGCTTCATCAAGCTGCCCTCCTGCGCAATCGGTGCGCGCGACGATATCGTGCTGCCCAGCAATGTCGAAAAGCCGGATTGGGAGCTGGAACTGGGCGTTGTCATCGGGCGGCGCGCTCATCACGTTTCGGCCGAGCGGGCGATGGAACATATCGCCGGCTATGCCGTGGTCAACGACCTGACCGCGCGCGAGCACATCTTCCGCCGCGACGGGTCCGCCATCGGGGCGGACTGGCTGTCCGGGAAATGCTTCCCGACCTTCCTCCCGTTCGGGCCCATGATCGTGCCGCGATCGCAGATAGGCGATCCCTACGATCTCAATCTCAATCTGTCAGTGAACGGCAAGGTCTATCAGGACGAATCGACTGCCGACATGATGGCGTCGATCGAGCGGCAGATCGCCTATCTTTCCGATCGCGTCATTCTCGAGCCGGGGGACGTAATCTGCACCGGCTCCCCCTATGGCAATGGTTCGGCCTTCGGCGTCTTCCTCAAACCCGGCGACGAGATGATCGGCACCATCACGGGGCTGGGCACGCAGCGCAACAGGTGCGTCGCCGAAGTCTGAACCGGCGCGAGCCGCCGCTTGCTTTGGGGGCAGCGGCGGCCACGCAACACTTGAGGTGGGTAAAAACCGGGCCGTCGCGTCCAGCATCTCCGCCATCTCCGAAGCGCCCTCCTTCGGACCATACTCGCTTCGGGACGCATAGCTTCGAATGGTTCATCCACTTCGCAAGATCGATTTCTCGCTGATCTATCTGCTGCAGATGCTGAGCGCGGTCAGCGTCTCCATCATGTTCAGCCTGTTGCCGTCGGTCGGTCGGATATCCGGGATACCCGATGCCCTGATCGTGACCACGCAGGCACTATCCGCCGCCACATGGTTTTTCGTTGCGGGCTATTGGTCGGGCCTCGCGCGCCGGCGCGGCCGCAAATTCGTGATCCTGATCGGCAGCGCGGGATTGCTGCTTGTCTGCATTTCGACAGGGCTCGGCATTCTGGTGGCGGTGTCGCGCGTGGTGGCCCCCTGGATCGCACTGATCATTCTCGTGCTTGCGCGCAGCGCCAATGGTGCCATCGGCCTGGCCAGCGGACCCGCGGGGCAGGCCTATGTGATCGAACGGTCGTCCACGGAGCGGCGAACGATCATGCTGTCCTCGCTCGCGTCCTCCCAGGCTATCGGAACGGTGGTGGGGCCTGCCATCGCTCCGTTCCTCACCCATTTCCCGATGGTCGGGCTGGCAGGGCCGATGTTCGTCATGGCCGCGGTGACGGCGCTGATCCTGCCCTTGCTCGTCTTCGTGCTTCCGGGCGACGGCGTGGCAGCCGCGCACAGCCAAGGGACCAGCGCGCAGGCCGATGCGGCCGAGAACGCACCGACGCAGAAATTGTGGCACTTGCCGCGGATGCGCGCCTATCTGCTTTATGCCAGCCTCGTGGGTATCGTCATGGCAGGCACGGTGCAGGCCATCGGCTTCCTGGTAATCGACACAATCCACCTCCCGCCCGAACAGGCGCCGCCCTATGTGGGCCGGGTGATCGCGGCCGGCGCGCTGGCCATGCTCATATTCCAGCTCGTGCTGGTCCCGCTGCTCAAGCCTTCGCCGCGCAGCCTGATGCTGTTCGCGCCGATC